>JAFGDR010000009.1 GCA_016932035.1 Candidatus Cloacimonadota bacterium | reverse complement strand
CAAAAACCATGAATCGCTCTTTCTACTTTTTCTTTCATAACCAAGCCTATCTTTTAGCTTGGTCCGGAAATTAGTCAATTACCTAAAAGTAAAGGTGAAACAGCTATTTAACTATTCCACCTTTACATTTTAGTATAATGTATCTTATGCTATTTGTTTTGGAGGTTTAACACGAGAAATAATTCCTGCTGCTATGATACAGAGCACACCGCAGATAATGAATGCAAGCTGGAAGTTACCCATATCTCCAAGTTTGCCAGCTAGGATCGGACCAAAGATACCACCCACTCCATAAGCAAGGAATACCCAGCCATAATTTTGTCCAATATATTTTGTACCGAACGTATCAGCAGTAATTGTTGGGAATAATGAGAAATTACCACCAAAGTTGAATCCGATCAATGCTGCACCGATATAGAGAAGTGCAGGAATTCCTGCGATCCACTGAAATATAATAACGAATATACCTTGCGTGAGCATCATAATAACTATCGATGTCTTGCGTCCCAGTTTGTCACTCAATGCACCCCAGACAATTCTGCCAAGACCGTTTGCAAGAGCATAGAAAACCGCCATTGCTGTACCGGCTATAGCACTTGCCGATATTTCCGATAGGCCTGCTTTAACAAGTTCTTCAATACCAAAAAGCTTAATATTACCAATTACCATTAATCCGGCACCTGCTCCAAAGACAAAGGTTAACCATATCATGTAGAACTGTGAAGTTTTGAGCATCTGTCCACTTTTGAGCTGATACTTCAGATCATCAATTTTCTTATCTGCTTCAGTAGGTATCCAACCTTCTGGTTTCCAATCTTTAGGAGGAAAACTCATCCAGATACTTCCAACCAAAACAGCCAGGAAAAATACAATGCCGTATATTGAGAATGTTTTACTCAAACCATATACCGCAATAAGATTTCCCCATGTGCCAGCAAGTTTAACCCAGAGTAATGCACCAAAACCGAATCCTGCAACAGCAAGACCAGTGATCAATCCTTTCTTATCGGGGAACCATCTCATGCCAACTGCAATAGGAACAACATATGCCAATCCGATACCCGATCCACCGATAATGCCGACAAAGAGGAATACCAACCAGAAGTTAGTTCCTCCAACAAGACCTGCCAGGAAATATCCGAGACCGAGAACGATTCCTCCTGAAATTGCAAGTTTGCGAGGACCCCATTTCGGCATAAGGCGACCAGCAATAACCATGACAATAGCAAAAAGAGCAAGACCTGCAGCAAAGACTGCCTGGGTTTGTGTTTTTGTCCAACCTGCATCAACAAGTGGTTTTGTGAAAACCGACCATGCATAGATCGCACCGAGACAAAGTTGTATAATGATAGCGCCGACAACTGCCAGCCATCTATTCATAATTTTCTTTTCAGCCATTTTTTCTCCTGCTTTTACTTATGACCACGAAAAGCACAAAAGACACTAATAGGATTTTTATAAAAAACATTTTCATGAATGTTTTAATCTTATTTTTACTTTTTTTGTGTATTTCCTGGTTCGCATTTTTATGAATAAAAGCCGGATAGGCTGAGTGAGCAAATCCGGCTTGATTGATATATTATTTGATCAATTAGTCGATCAATTTGCGTTCTTCGATAAGTTTCTCAACAACACTTGGATCTGCAAGCGTTGTAACATCACCAAGATTGTCAGTACTCTTTTCAGCAATCTTTCGAAGAATACGTCGCATAATCTTACCTGAACGTGTCTTAGGAAGTGCTGGTGCCCATTGGATAGCTTCGGGAGCAGCTATAGGTCCTATTTCAGAACGTACATGCTTTATGAGTTCTTTTCTCAATTCATCGGTTGGCTCAACTCCACCAACAAGAGTGACAAACGCATAGAGCCCCTGTCCTTTGATCTCATGGGGAATCGGAGTCACCGCCGCTTCTGCAACTGCAGGATGACTGACAAGTGCACTTTCAACTTCAGCTGTTCCAATCCTATGACCTGAAACATTCACAACATCATCGATTCTGCCAAGTAACCAATAGTCACCATCTTCATCGATACGGCAGCCATCACCTGCGAAATAGATGTCATTATACATGGAGAAGTATGTATCTACGAAACGTTCGTGATCTCCCCACATTGTTCTCATCATAGCGGGCCACGGTTTGCGGATGCAGAGTTTTCCACCTTCGTTGACATCACAAGGAGTGCCATCATCACGAAGAACTGCGGGTTCGACACCAAAGAAAGGTTTGGATGCACTACCCGGTTTGAGTGTAAATGCCCCAGGAAGAGGTGTGATCATAAAGCCGCCTGTTTCCGTCTGCCACCAGGTATCAACAATTGGGCAGTTTCCATGTCCAATTTTTTCGTAATACCACATCCATGCTTCTGGATTGATGGGCTCACCAACAGTACCAAGAATTCTCATCGTATTGAGTTTATACTTAGCAGGCCATTCATCACCAAGTCTCATAAGAGCTCTGATCGCTGTGGGTGCTGTATAGAAAACTGTTACGCCGAATTTATCACAAATCTGCCAGAAACGACCAGCATCAGGATAGGTAGGAACACCTTCAAACATGATTGATGTTGCACCATTTGCAAGAGGTCCATAAACAATATAGCTATGTCCTGTCACCCAGCCGATATCAGCCGTACACCAATATACATCATCATCATGAATATTGAAAACAAGTTTGTGTGTTAAAGCAGTATAAAGAAGATAACCACCAGTTGTGTGCACAACTCCTTTTGGTTTTCCTGTTGAACCTGAAGTATAAAGAATGAAGAGTTCATCTTCTGCATTCATGTGTTCCGGTTCGCATACTGCATCTACTTTTGCCATTTCATCGTGATACCAGAAGTCTCTGCCCTCTTCCATGTGGCATGGTTCGTCATTCACTTTGATAACGATCACGCTTTCAATTGTTGGGGTTTCTTTGAGAGCTTCATCTGAAATATCTTTAAGATGAATATGCTTTCCTGCACGAAGCGATACATTTGAGGTGATGAGCATTCTGCAATCTGAGTCATTAACTCTGCCACGGATAGCATCTGCACTGAAGCCACCAAAAATGATCGAATGGATCGCACCGATCCTGGTACATGCCAGCATCGTAATTGCAAGCTCAGGTACCATAGGCATATAGATCGCAACACGATCACCTTTTTTGATTCCTTTTGATTTCAAAACATTAGCAAATTTACATACTTCATGATGAAGTTCTTCATACGTAAACTTCTTGACTTTGTCTTCAGCTTCACCCTGCCAGAGTATTGCGGTCTTTTTTGCAATTGGTGTGCCGAGATGCCTGTCCAGACAGTTATAACTTACATTGAGTTCACCATCTTCGAACCAGGTATGTTTGATAATTCGCTCTCTTGTTTTCCAGGTATATTTTAGTCCCACAGTCGGCTTTTTAAACCAGTCGAGTGACTTTGCCTGTTCCAGCCAGAAATCATCAGGATCATTGATAGATTTATCCCACATTTCTTTGTATTCTTTCAATGAATCGATGTAGGCATTTTTCTTGATTCTCTCTGGTGGAGGGAAGGTTCTTCCTTTGCTCATGAGCGTATCAATTCCTTTTTTTTCAGCCATTTTTTTAGTTTTCCTCCGTCATTATTGATTTAATTTATCGCTATCCCGTTACACATAATTTTGAAGTCAAGAATTTTCTCAACTTTCAAAGGATTTATTAATTTTAACATGTTTTATAGATTTTGTATGATTAATTTTTTATTATTCTGCATCAAATTTCCAGCAATTGATATTATCATCATGATGTAAGAGTGCTCCGGTATGTATGTCATAGAGCCATTTATGGATCTTTATATTTTTTTGATTTTTACGTATGAGATCATATGAAAGAAGATTTTCAACTTGCAAGAGGATATTATTTTCGATCGTTTCTTTGATCGATTCGGATGTATCTTTTTTTGATGAAAGCGCTGGTCGTGCATATCGAAGCCATGCAGATATATTGGAATCTGAGGATGTTTCCTTTACTAAGGAAGTAATACCCCCACAGCATGTGTGACCACATATGACAATATGTTCAACTTTTAAATGAAGTATGGCATATTCGAGAATGGTACTCATATTCCTATCATTTGCACTTTGCGGAGGAACGATATTGGCAATGTTTCGCACAACAAACAGCTCTCCGGCTTTTGCATTTACAATGAACTCCGGTACAACCCGCGAGTCAGAGCACCCTATCCATAATACCTTTGGAGATTGTCCCTTAGTTGCTAACTTCAGATATAATTCTTTTTCCTTACTGAATTTCCTGATGAAGTCTTTATTTCCTTGTATTAGTTTTTCAATATTCATTTCAACTCCGCATTTCTTTTTGATATACTACTCCATTCTTTGTAGATTGAATGGGGATTTTTTATAGAAAACCAATATTTTTCTTGCGTATATTTTTGTGCAATTATTTTTCACGTTAAAAATAGCAGAAAGTCAGGTACAATGAAACAAGATACTCTATTACTTATTAAACCAAATGCAACGAAGAAACATGTAATTGGTGGAATTTTAAAGATGATCGAAGATAACGGATTCGATATCAAGAAACTCAAGATGTTCCGAATGAATAATGAATTAGCAGATAAATTTTATGCAGAACATATTGGGAAAAGTTTCTTTGAGACACTTAAATCATTCATGCTTTCCGGCGATATTGTCGGCGCTGTACTTACTCGTGAAGATGCAATAGCAAAACTAAGAGAATTAGTTGGAAATACAAATCCTGAAAAAGCAGCACTTGGAACAATTCGCTTTCTTTTTGCTGATTCCTTTACTGAAAATGCTGTTCACGCTTCAGATTCACCTGAAAGTGCTAAAAGGGAGATTGGATTGATATTCCCTGCCTAGTTTATAATTAAGATATTACACACCTCCCGAAAAGGGTGGATTCCGATGAAATCGGAAGACGGAGTGTGTCATTTTCTCAAATTCTTGACAGTAATTTACACTATAAAATAAACAATTCCGCCGTGGCCCCATCGTCTAGGGGTAAGGACGCCGGATTCTCATTCCGGTAACAGGGGTTCGATTCCCCTTGGGGCTACCAAATTTTAAAAAATAAAAGCCAGTTCACATTACGAACTGGCTTCTTATTTATAAAATGTTTTTTTTATTCTACGATCAACAATTTCTGAACGCTGGTATGAGTATCAGAACTCAACTTCATGAAATAAATTCCGGATGTAAGCTTTGAACGTTCTTCTAATGTATTATCAAATGATACTTCATGATAACCTGGCTCTAAATAATCGTGAATTATAGTGCTAACCCTTTGTCCTAATATATTATAGAGTGCAATATCAATATTTCCCGCAGTTTTAACATAGAACTCGATAGTAGAATGTGAGGTGCACGGATTAGGATAAATACGGGCAATTTGATCTTTAAATTCATTATCATCAATGGAAACATTTGGATTCATTTCAATTTCCATCCAATATGTATCATTATATTCTATGATAATTTCTGATGGATAGAGAAAATTAGCATAATTCGGATGTGTGCAACTTACTGCATACGAGCCTGGAGGAACTTCGATAGAGCATAATCCATATTGGTTGGTAGTGCCTGAATAAATACCAATGTTCACAGTTGCGTTTTGAATAGGATCACTCGTATAGGTATCGGTGACAACTCCTCTGAAAACACCATCAATTTTTAGCAAGTAGCCGAGATATCTTTCTATAAGGTCTGCTTTTGTATTGTTTTCAGTATCTTCCATACCGCCGAGAATTGGTGCTGTTGTTATTGCACTGTAATTATATCCGTTATATGCTATAGTTCTAGAATAACCGCCATCAGAATTGAAAGCAATATGCCTGAAAAGTGAACCGATTTCATCAACAGAATAGTTCGCATCAGCGTTTGGTGTAAACGGAAAAACAAAATCTTCACCAACAGTGCCTGACACACCAGTCATAGTACCGACATTTTGCGTGTTATTAGCAACGAATGAACATCCTAAACTCGAAAGAAACGCTGTTCCTTGATGAGAATAACCCACATCAGAGCCTTCAACATAGATCGGGTTTCCACTATTAAGATATCCAATTAATCTCGATTGATCAGAGGTTCCGACGGAACCTGGAGACGTTCCACCTCAACCAAGGCAATATATTCCGAGGGCTACAAAAATGGCGTCGAATGGCGAAAGGTCGGTAGGTAAATACGTATAGGTATCATACGTGACATTATTGGCGTTTAGGGCTTCTTCAAGGAAAACCTGTGTACCAATACCATCTATATCCGAAGCGTTGTCATTATCCCAAACAAGCACATTAAACGGATCATCAGGATAAATATTAACCAGAAATGGATTCGTCATATTATTATCCATGAACTCATCACCAGATAAAGTAACCCGACCATATAGATTCACCACTTCACTTATATCCGGCGTCCAATTGAATGGATAGACTACTTCCTGATCAGGAGCAAGAGGTGCAGATGCTATAGTAGTACCGAGTACGATGCCCGGCTCCCGCATGAGATTTACTTCATAATTGGATTCAGTATTAAGCCCGGTGTTTTTGACTGTCACATTCCATAATCCTTGCTGTCCGACATTAAGAATGTTATTGCCGGAAATGTTTGTTGCTGCAAGATCATGGTCGAGAGAAGCATTGATAGCAATATTATAAATGTACCAAAAATTTAAATTAAATGTACTTCCCCCATAGCTTCTAAATCTGAGTTGAACCTGCTGACCTGCATAAGGGTATAATGAAAAACTAATGTCTTTGCCGCCAGGATAACCCCAGTCATTACCGACTAAATCGAAACTCCAAAGTATCTCAGTACTACCTGGTAGAATTAATTCGATGTTTGTAACCTCTCCTGCATTGGTCGAATACTCGTCAATATACTGTGAAACGGTTAGATCCCCCACATTTAACGGTAAATTGATAAATGGTGATGTTGCACTAAGATCATAGGGAGCAACTGTAGGTGACCATACAAATACTAAGGCACCACTTTGAATGCTCCAGTTTGAATCCAGTCCCCAAGTTCCGGGATTAGTATTAAAATTCTCTTGCCAGATTATTGATTGTGCACATAATGGTATTGCCATGAGTAAGATTAAAATGAAAACAAAAAATTTATTTTTCATCTAAACCTCCAGCATATTTTTGTTTTAGAAAATTATGAATTATGAATTGTCAAGAAATATCAATAATGATAAGTATTTCGGCTGATTCTATCTATATTACTATATATTCAAATCTACCTTTCTTTTATGAAAGAAGCCAATAACAAAACCAAAGACGATAATGATCGAAATAATTACTGCGGCTAATAAGATCTTATTCATAACTTCTCCTGTAGTTTATATTTTTCTATTTTTCTATTAAGTGCAGATCGTGAAATCTCAAGCAATTTTGCTGCATTAGTTTTATTGTTGCCCGATTTGTCTAATGCTTTTAAGATCATTTCTTTTTCCTGATCTTCAAGAATAGATAAACTAAGTGAGCTGTCATATTTTGCATTAGGTTTTTCAATAATATGAGCAAAGTGCTCAAGCCTGAGAACTGAATTGTCACAGATGATCAGTGCTCTTTCAACCATATTCCTCAGTTCCCTTACATTTCCAGGAAAATCATAATCATATAAGTAATCATAAATTCGATTACTGACTTTGTTTATTGGTTTCTTTAATTTCTTTGAGAGGATTTTCACAAAATGATTCAGCAATGGTTTTATATCATCTTTACGATCACGAAGAGGAGGAATATGGATTCGAAATGTATTCAATCTATATAAGAGGTCTTCTCTGAAATCATTGTTTTTTACATATTGATCAATGTCTTTGTTGGTGGCTGAGATAACCCTCACATCGAATTTAATATCCCTATTACTCCCAACCCTTCTAAAAACATTTCCCTCCAGTACTCTAAGAAGTTTAGTCTGCATATGATTGGGCATATCGCAGATTTCATCTAAAAAAATTGTCCCTTGATTTGCAACTTCAAAGTAGCCGGGCTTGTTTTCGATTGCACCGGTAAATGCTCCTTTTTTATGACCGAAAAATTCGCTTTCAAACAAATTGTCAGGGATCGAGCTGCAGTTGATATCGAGAAAAGTATGATCTTTTCTTGAACTGAGCGTATGAATACCTCTAGCAACGACTTCCTTTCCTGTTCCGCTTTCTCCGGTTACGAGGATTGTAGTGTTATCCGTACTCGCAACTTTTTTCATGAGGTTCAGGATCTCAGTCATAGATTTACTTTTACCTACAATCATTGTACCATCCGCTTTCTGAATTTGATGTACAAGATTATTATATTGCGCTTTGAGATCTGAAACTCGGTTTTGAAGACTGATATATCTCTTCGTGCGTTCTATTGCGGTTTTCAGGTTAAGCAGTCTAAAAGGTTTGGTGAAAAAATCTGTTGCACCATTCCTCAGCGACTCGATAACACTATCCATGTCTCCATGAGCGGTTATCATAATGATTTCTGTCTCAGGATATAATTTTTTTATCTTCTTGAGTACATGGATTCCATTCATTTCAGGAAGTTTAATATCAAGAATGACAATATCACATGGATGTTCTTTTAAAACTTTAAATCCCTCCGAGGGCTTCTCTGCATTGAATACAGTGAAGCCCTGGGTTAATAAATATTCCTCTATCCCCTCACGATATCCCATTTCATCATCCAGAATGAGGATTTTTAATTCTTCCATTGAGAAAGTATCCCTTTCTCCTCGTGCTTCCTCCTCAAGATGTGATAAGTCGAGCCAACATAATAATGCATATGTGATTCAATCATAGCTTTATACTAGGAGTTTTTGCCTTAGGGCAGATAATGTGAGGGGTTCATGGATTATATCGTAAGTGCAGTTCTTGATTATTGAAATTGCCTGCTCAACACAATTGTTTGTTACAATAACAATCACAATATCTGAATAATGATTATTAATATAGTTTATCAATCCAAAATTCAATATCTTGTTAATATTGATCAAAACCTGCTCCACTTTTGTATTATTTAATACCTGAACTGCTTCCAGATCGTTATCTACCGAATATACCATGTGCCTGTGAGAACTGAAATATTCATTCAGCTCTCTAGTTTTCTCATGATCGAAATTTGCAATCAGTATATTCATATGACAAGCTCTTTTCTCCTTATATTAGCAAATACCGTGCCAATATCGTTAACCGGCCTATCAACTGTCAGTTACAAAATATTTATGTTTTTTACCAATATATTTAGTGTTCGATATCGGTCAATTATTTTTAATATTTTTCTGGCGAATTGTATGGAATTAGCTTTAAGGCAGTTAATTACGGTGATTATTCGTGGATTGTCCGATATCGGTCAGGCGATGTTAAAATAATACAGTCTATCTTTAGTTAGCTTGAAATTCTATTGTGAAAGTCGTAAATTCATTGAGAATACTATCAACTGATATTGTTGCGTTCATCTCTTCCAAAATTCCGTATGATATAGATAAACCGAGTCCCGTACCCTTATCAGGCCCTTTTGTTGTATAGAAAGGATCAAAAATACTTTCAATATCGTTTTTCGGAATCCCAACCCCGTTATCTGTGAATTCTGCAACAACCGTTTTTCTTTTTTTAAATGTTTTGATTGTAATGTTTTTCTGAAATCCAGTTTCACGTTGACTACGAGCTTCAAGTGCATCAAAAGAGTTTGAAAGGAGGTTTAGGATGACCTGTTCAACTTTAAAGGCCTTACCCAGAATAATTGGTATATTTTTATCGAGTTTTACATTAAAAGTGATATTATGATCTTTATATTGATGCTTAATCATAGTCAGAGCTTGCTCAATGATCGTGTTAATATTTAACTCATCAAAAATAATATCCTTTTGATCGCGGGAGAATGTTCCAATATGATCAATTATTTGTCTAATTCGATCAATATATTTAAAGAAATTCTCGATCTTATCTTTAAGGTAAGTAACAGAAATTGTTTTATCATTCCCAAGTTTTTCAAGAACATTGTCCAATCCAAGAGCTATCAGTCCTATTGGTTGATTAATTTCATGTGCAATCCCTGCTGCGAGCTGACCTAGGGATTCAAGCTTCGATTTCTGAATAAGGAGTTCCTGCTGGTCTTTTCTCTTTTTAATCTCCTCGTCCACCACGCTTTCCAGATTATCTTTCAACTGAATTAATTTTTTCTCATTTTCCCGTTCTTCAGTTATATCAATATCTACTCCAAGGATACCTGTTATCTCGTCTCCCCTTATAATAGGAGAAACGTACATTTTGAAATAATGAGTTGCATCTTTTTTTGATACTGTATATTCTTCTTCAACTTCATTTCCGGAAAGTGCTGATCTAACTGCTTCTCTCCATAACTTCTTCAAAGAATCTTTAATATCCAGGTCATTGATGGTCAATCCCCTCAGATCACCCCATTTCTGAATGGATTTAGCACTCTGCATTATAACCTTACCTTCTTTATCTCTAGTATAAAAGTCAAGAGGAATATTATAGATCAATGATTGAAGGAAAGCTTCCCTCTCTTTGAGTTCCATTTCTATTTTCTTTCGTTCAGTTATATCATATGAAATTATCTGCAGTGTTTTTCTCTCACCAGATACTACAGGTATAACAGTATTATAGAAATATCTTCCTTTATTACTATCTTCCGAAACAACTACTTTATTCTCTTTCAGCGCTTCCATCGCAACTTTGTATCGACTTCTAAAAATAGCATCAGGCAGGAAGGCTCGTATATCATTACCAATAATATCGTTAACGGTACTACCCAGACTATCAGCCATAGCAGGATTGCAACTAATTATGGAATGGTTGTTCACATCGAATTCAAGGATCAAGGAGGGTGAATTATTCATGAGTTGCTTGTACCGTTCTTTGCTACTCATGAGCGCTTCTTCATTAGTCTTTCTCTCGGTTATATCAAATCCAACACAAAGATAAAAACCAGGAGATAATTTATAGTTAGACCAGCATTGTACCTTGCGTGAACCATCTTTTGCTGTTACAGTATCTTCATGAACGGTACCATCTGCATTTACTATCCATTGGAAGACTTTTTCTCTGATTTTTCGATCTGGATATAGTATATTGAGAGGATCTTTCACACTGATAATTTCTTCCTCAGACCATCCAAGTTGTCTTTCACATTCTCTGTTCCAGAGCAAACATTTACCCATATCATCAAAAGCATCGATCATTACTGGAGCGTGCTCAAAAATTGTTCTGAACTTCTCTTCGCTTTCTGTTTTTTCAATAATTTCCTTTTCCAATCTCGTATTTGCTTCTTTCAGATCATTCGTTTTAGTATCAATGATCTTTTGCATCCGCTTTTTTGTGTGCTGATAATTGTACACGATAATGAGCGTTGAAGCGAATAAGATCATGATTAAAATTATGAAGAACACATAGAATTGACGCTTTTTGGATGATTCGAGCTTCCCGATATATTCATGATGGGACAGAGTAAGAACTGAGTCACTTTTGATATAACCTGCTTTTTCTAGCTGAAAAACAAATAAACTGTCCTGAATACGCTGCATTTTTTTCAGGTAGATATTGGCAGTTTTATAATCCCCGAGGTTCTCATGTGCTTGTGCAAGAAGTTGCATCGATTCCCTCAGCCGTTCTCTTTCCCCTGCATCCCTTGCTCTTTGTAATGCATTCATAAGAAGGTACACTGCATAGTCGGACCTTCCTCTGTTCATATGCATCTTCCCTGATATGATAAGAGAATCGATCAATGTAGCATTTTCTATGGCAAGTAAAAAAAGCGGAAAAATTAAACCGATACTACATATTAGTACTATGATCCTGCTTTTTCTCTTGTCCATTCCCCTCCAGTACTATCTTAGAAAAACAAACTTCTTTATTCGAGATTGATCTTCCGTCTGTATGCGAATGAAGTACACACCACTCACAACTGTTTTACCGACAGCATCCCTTCCATCCCACTGGTATGAATATTGTTGAGGAACAAGCATCTCGTCGATAAGATTTTTTACGAACTGCCCTTTAAGGTTATAAATATCAAGAGAAACATGCTGTGCTGTCTTTATACTGAAGTGTATTTGGTCTGATGGAGTAAAGGGATTTGAATAAGATAGAGTAAAGGTGTTATTCGAACTCGGATCATCAATACCGTATGGCTCATAGAGAAGCTCGATGGGGATCATCAGATCATTCAGGTTATCTGCATTAGAGACTATCTCAACATACGAAGAATGCAGTTGTGGGTTGTAACCAAAAGTATTGAATGTAATATCGACAAACTCAGTTTGATACGGCTCGATAACGAGTTCTGAGCAGCCAAATCCAAACCATGTATATATTGGTGCACCCGCAGAATCAAAGGTTACAGTACCCTGCTGAACAAGGTCGTTGTACCCCGTATAATCCGTTAATTGAGTTTCGTTATCAAATCTATAGTAACTGAGGAGATTAGGAAAATTTTCTCTAATCGTTGAACAATATCTGTCTTGTATATCAGTTTGTGAAAGAGCTGAAGTATAGAGCGCCAGTTCATCTAAATATCCTTCAAACTCATAAACAGAATTTACATATGAACCAACAAGGATATCTGAAACTGTAGAATATATTGGTGAAGAAAAACTATCTGATGACAGAAGTTCACCATTGATGTATGAGGTAATTGATGAACTATCTACCGTAATAGCAAGATGGAACCAATCGCTTGTATTTACATCTATGGTCACAATCTTCTGTAGATCAGCACCGGAAGCATCTCTGAACTTATAAAGGAGTGTAGAGCTGTTCGTCATTGAGACCGTGAAACTCAGATCGCCATTAATAACTCCCTTATTCAAAATGAATCCTGGTTGAGTAATTTGATCGAGCTTTAGCCACATCATGACAGTGAATTCATTTAAATTTTCAAATTCACTCACGTGTGGAATAGTCAAGTAAGCATTAGTTTCTACAATATTAGCACATTGATGTGAATGATTGACCAGGTTACAGTAAAGCGTGTCTGCGCCGATATTTTGTATCTCGAAAGGAATGCTTTCTACAACATTTCCAGATACTTCATAATACACTGAATCGACTGGAATTGCCATCTTTGGAAGCTTAATAACATATAGATCCTGTGAATCAATAAATTCAGAGCCATCATTATCAACAGTTGCTTCAAGTATTATCCTCTGGTTGTGTTCGCAGTCCATTGAGATGAATGCACTTGTACTGAATTGGATCGATTCATCGGGCTGTAAACCCGTAATTGTGCCGGATGGTTGGTTTATTTGAAGGAAAACATCATCAGCTTCGATCTGTACATAGACAGTATCAACATCTTCATTTCCTACGTTTGTTAAAACATACGTAAGAACGATTTCTTCACCTGCATCCCACTCACCATCATTATTACCGTTAACATCTGATACAGAAAAGCTGTCTATAATAACATAGCTTCCATTTGGCGGAATGAAAGTCACTGTACCAAGATATGGCTTATGATCTCTTGCCGAAATTGTAATGACACCTGTTTGAGGTTCTGAGAGGGATTCTGAAAGGTACAGGTCGAAAATTGGAGAATCAAATTCAACCTTACCGATCAATTCACCGTCCACAACAAGAGAAGCAATACCCTCACTGATATTTGTAAGAATGGGAATAGAGGTTATATCAAACGTAAAACCATTATCGTGTGTAGCAGTTATTTCAAGAGGTTCTTCCCGCCAGACCTGCAACGTTGGATCTCCAATAACATGGAAGATATTAAATTGATATTCTGTTGAATAACCTCCCCAAATTTGTTCCATTGCCAGCAGACCATGATAGAGAACATTTCCCAGGTAACCGCCGGTTTCAAAGCCAAAATCCGGAAAGAAATTATCCCACATTCCATCGATCATACCCAATGCAAGAAAGTCATTATAACCACTCAGAGAATTTCTGCAAGCACCAACTGTACTTACTGCTCCTCCATCCTCTTTTCGCAGGAACATTTCAGTGAAACACTCAAACGTACCTGGATCATTATCAGTTTCACTATCAAACCAACCGGTCTGGCAATTAATACTAAAAACCATCGGGAGGAGTTCGTTATTGGTGAGTTGACCAATACTGCCGATATTATACGCAGGATCTCCCCAGCCGGCAGTATAACCATGGTCACGATGTGTAAGTAGGAAAGTTCCGGTATTTATCGCATTGGTAATGTCAGTTTCATTCCCGTTCCACAAGAAGCCATTGGCTCTGAGTAATTCTGATGGAATAGGTCCACCGTTCGCATAGTATCCATTATTATAGTTCGTAGGATTAACACCACCTTCTGTAACATAGATTCGCTTCGCATCATAATTTTCCACTAGAAAAAAATCGCGCATTTCCTCAGATGTTTTGATGAAGCGTCTAGTCTCATACCCATCATATTCATCATCCTGGAAATAACCAGCATGAGTGGTATTCTCGTAAAATGAAGAGAGTGCCGGAGGATTTTTTTCATATTCAATTATTTTGTTAATGACAACAAAAGCCTGCTGTTCATCATCGACAGAGATTCGCCCATATGCCATATCAGGATGAAAGTCACCATCCATGCATGCATAAGGGCGATCTGTACCAAGATATCCACCTGAAAGCTGATCCTGCACATAATTAGTTGGAACAATATCCGCATCTCCTAAGAATAGGGCAAATGATGGAGGTAATGTCCAAATCTCATACGCCAAAAAGAGATATGTATAAATATATTGAGCAGTCGAACCAATATCTTCCAGATATGCTATATCAGTATAAAATCCCTTCTGTGATTTCCATTCCTTCAACGTCTCAGCAGCATCCATGAAATCATATGTTGTAACAATAATAAGATCAGCACCATCAACATCTTTTGAAACAGTCTGTTCAGGGGCTTCGTAGATAGGATTTACCGCGTTATTCATAACGATCGAGCTGAGATATGGTGAGAACAATCTATCATCAATATCAAATGTTCCGTTAACGGATAAAGTTATATCCAGCTCTTCAATAACCTGGAGAGATTTATTAGATGCATTGAATTGGAACGGTGTGATCGTAACATATACAAAACTAAGTCCTCGAATGGTTTGAATATCTGATATAGAATAAACAGTTTGCGGGTAGGTTTCTTTAGAATTATAGAAATCTTCATTATAGGTAAAAGGAGGAGTCGCAAATGCATCATTATCAACTGCTGAAGGTTGAGCAGGATAGGGGTGAATATTAGAAATGATTGTTGATTTTACTGATGTTATTTCAGCATCAATACTGCCATTTTGGGAAACCATCACCATTTTGCGAATTGAAGGTAATGCCGGGTATCCCTCTTTCCGCAATCTACTCCATGAATCTACAAAGAGATTATCAAATGAATACCCCTCTTTGTTCTGATGAGTGCGTTCAAATTCATCAAGAGAAACATGGAGTGTAACCTTTGACTCATCAAACTGAATAACATCTACAGATGTCTCAGCAGGAGATAGATCAATTACTTCTCCAACTAACGTTGTACTCACGAATAAAAATATGCTAATCAACACTATATTTTTCATTTAAAAACTCCGATCATTAATGTTTTTCTATATATTCCTTAAGACCTTTTCGGAACAAATGCATCGCACATTTCAGGTCATCTTCATTGAGGATATATGCAAGGCGAACTTCATCTCTTCCCATTTTGGGAGTTGCATAAAATCCTTTTGCCGGGGCAAACATAACGGTTTCATTATTATCAGAAAACTCCTCGAGCATCCACTGAGCAAAATCTTCAGCATCTTCGATAGGCAGCTTCACGATCATATAGAACGCCCCTTGCGGTTTCACACACACGATACCTTCGATCTTATGTACTTCATTATAAACAATATTTCGTCTTTTATCATATTCTTTGAGAACATCGATAAAATAAGCATCCTCAATATCAACTGCAGCCTGTGCTGCTAACTGGTCTATTGTAGGTGGACAAAGACGTGCTTGTGCGAATTTCAGGATAGATTCCATTAAAGCATTATTTCTTGATATAATACATCCAATTCTTGCACCACATGCGCTATATCGCTTGGAAATGCTGTCTACCATTATTGCCCGATCCTCGATCCCATTAATGTGTAGAATACTTGTATGAGAAAGACCGTCATATATGAATTCTCTATACACTTCATCAGATATGAGATAGAGATCATATTTGAGTGCTATCTTCGCTAATCGTTCAAGATCATTTTTCAAATAAACAGCACCGGTTGGATTACCTGGATTACTGAAGAGAATTGCTTTTGTTTTTTCTGTTATGCACTCGATTATTTTTTCATCTGGAGGGAGTGAAAAACCGTCTTCAGCATAGGTTGTAAGAGGTTTAATGGTTACTCCTGCAATAGTCCCAAATCCGTTATAATTTGTGTAAAATGGTTCAGGTATGATCACTTCATCTCCGACATTACAGGTTGCAAGCAGAGCAAAGATAATAGCCTCAGAGCCGGCAGTTGTCACGATCAGATCCTTAATACTGATAGGAATGTGATGCTTATTATAATAGCGCACAAGACTCTGCCTATAACTCAACAACCCCTGTGAAGGACCATACGAAAGTACCTTTCCATCAAAATGATTATACACATCCAAGATTTCTCTGGGTGTTTCAATATCAGGTTGCCCGATATTGAGATGATATACATGAACGCCCTTCTTTTTTGCATCATCGGCAAAAGGTGTTAGCTTTCGTATAGGTGATGCCTGAATTTCTATAGCACGAGTAGATAATTTCATCTTACCTCATTTCTTAGTTATTTGATGATAACCATCTTTCTGATTTGCACTGTATTGTCATGTTTTAATTTATAAAAATATACACCGCTGCCAATTTCTGAACAATCCAGAATTGCTTTTCCAGCATTTCCTTTTACCGTCATAACATAGTCACCATGAATATTGTAAACATCGATCATGACATCCTGAATTTGAGCGCTACCTTTAAGTTGATAGGAAATAACCGTCGATCTTCCAACTGGATTTGGAAAATTACCGAGCAGCTTTGTTTCAGCATAATTATCATTATTCGGCACTCCGGTTTGAATAATGCCGTTGCCGCAGACATGAATATATTCAAACTGGAACGGTAGAATCGTAACCTGCACACTATCTTCATAGGATTGAACAAGTGCTGGGCAAAAGATAAGGTCGTATTCCTGTGATTGACCTTCAGCCAGGTTATAATCAAGGGTGGTTCCAGGATTACTCCCACCTGATTCCATGACACTAAATCCGACAGGTGTACTTATCGAACCCTGGAGTGTTCCCCCGCCAACATTCTGCACGGTGAAATGAGCTGTTGAATCTGAACCGATATACACCTGTCCAAAATCAATATATGTTGGTGCTAAATAGAAAATAGGATAATCGGGTGATGTTGCAGGAAAACAGATACAATCGACCCATGCCCGATCCTGACCCCCTATCGTATTATAATCTTTGTCATACACCCATTTAAAAGTGTGAGTTCCAGCATTAACGGGGTACACTTCCTGAGACCAGTTCATCTCTCCTGACCATTGTCCCTGCATTGCACCATCAATATAGAATTGAAGAAAATCATAGGTATTCTCAGAAGAAACTTTTCTATAGAATGAAATCTGTCCGCTGCT
Source organism: Candidatus Cloacimonadota bacterium (assembly GCA_016932035.1). Lineage (NCBI taxonomy): Bacteria > Pseudomonadati > Candidatus Cloacimonadota > Candidatus Cloacimonadota bacterium. Next base: position 89,710 of record JAFGDR010000009.1, on the reverse strand, counting down.
TACATCAAGTGTAACAGACATCTCAGTCGTTGTATTATGTCCTATTGCTCCAGATCTTGCACAATATGAACCCTGGTATGGATTGATAGTATCGATGGTCCAGTCCATGCTACCACCCATCTGCCAGTCAAATGCGCTAAAATCACCAGTTTCAAAATCTTCGCATGGTACTGAACCGACATGAAGGATAATATCATACATTCCGGAAAATGCATTACTGTTACAGTGCAGATCCAGAGAGAAATAAGCAGGATGTCCATCCGGTGTCGATGCTAAAGCTGCAATTGATACAGATGAGGTGTCCATTTCACCCGGTTCGATATTAGAAAATGGTTCCAGGTCACCATTAACAGAAACGTAAAGATCAGTACAACTCAATATTGAGAGGATATCCTGTGCGGTTTCTGTTCCATTATTTCTTACAATAATATTGAGAATTGCTTGTTCACCCGGATCGAGAATACCGTCTCCATTTCCAATTGCAGAATCATCAACATAATAATCATCAATTACAAGATTTGCTCCCTGAATGAATTCGGTAGAAATCGCATCAAGATCAAAACCGGCATCATTTGCCGTTGCCGTGCCATCACCATCATCAACGATTTTTATAAACTGAGCTTCCGAGATATCAGAATCACCTAGGTCAAATTCTGTTGTACCAATTCCAGAACCGACGATACAAAACGGTCCATCGATCGAGTTTGCAACATAACAATCATATCCTTCTGGTGATGCATCACCTTCATATACAGTAAAATCATTATATGGTCCATCTACGATCGGGTACTGCATATCAATAATACACCAACCATTTTTACCTATCGAATAATTTATATTATCTGGTTGGCCTAGGCATGCGGGTGTATTTCCTTCGTCACCTGTATTATTGTCAGGGATCTGGCTTGCGGCGAATTTGTATCCGTAAAAAGCATCGTCATCTGATGGCTGCAATTGAAAATCAATTGTTGTAGCATTCATTGCTGTAACAGTGACATTATTCATCGTCTGGCTTTCATATCCATTGGCAGTAACTGTGACAGTATAATTTCCATTGAGTACATACTTATGAAAATCGCCGACTTGAGGATCTGTATAAGTAGGCATGAAGTTGTTTACCCAGATAAGAGCTGATACAGGATCACCAGATACTGCATCGGTAACAAGTCCATTGAGTCCGTAATTGCAGTACTCCATCATAGTAAGCATTGCGGGGAGATTGAGATTCCAGTAATAGACTATTTGTGAAGTCGGAGGTTGCTTTTGATATGAAATCTCCATTGACCAGCTTATTGAACCCATTACACCGTAATTTGTATCCTTTGAACTACCATTGATCGGGTACATGCCAGTACAACCTGGTCCGTAATCGAGGTTTGCATATCCCGAACTCGTTGAGTAAATACCTGCAAGCTGATTTATATGTGGATGATCAGGACATAGGTTTGAACGATAACTCCAGGGATGTGAAATAAATTCAGTTCCACTATGATACGTCGTATGAACAACAAATTGATGATTATACATACAACTTCTGAGCGCTTTGGTTTCAGTTTGTGAATAAGGACCAGGACTTCCTCCCCATGCATCCCACATGTAACCCCAATCTCTGTTAAGATCAACACCATTTGCATTGTATCTCACAACATGATATCGTCCATCAGGATTGACCATCGGATAAAGCCACACTTCAGTATTATTGACAATATTTGTAACCTGTGTATTCGAGCCATAATTCACACAAAGGTACCTGATCATTCGTGCAACGTTTTCTGCAGCGCAGAGTTCATCTCCGTGTATTCCCCCATCAAACATGATCTCCGGTTCATTTTCTTCCAATGAGACATTATCACTGATAACACATGCGGAAATTTCTCGTCCTTCAACCGTTTCTCCGATATATTCTTTCCTACAAATAAAAGGAAATGCTGCTGCACAGCTATCCATCAAAGCAATAATATCATCATACCAGAGCCAGTCTGTTCTTAATTCTTTGATCTGCTCTGAATGAGCTTCCAGATCTTGAGTAATTATTTCATATGACAAATTGGTTTCTTTAAGTTCTTCAAATTCATCTGGAGTAACAAATATTCTCGCGAATCCTGAATAGACATCTCCGTTCAGTTTGAGATTATACAATGTCTGATAATCAGTTTCAGATGAGAGATATACCTTTACTTCCATTTCCTGTGGTCGCCATGCGAAGAGAAATGTTGTTGTAATAAGAACGAATAGAATAAAAAATATGGTCTTTTTCATGAACAAAACCTTTCTGAAATATTTTCTTTTTTTCTGTATTGGTATTTTGTTGTAAACTTTTTCACTATAAATGGATTCCCGAAATAGTTATCTATATAAAACACATTTCTTGGTAGCAATAACCTCTTCATCAGCTAGTAATTGATAGAAATATATACCTGATGCAACTGGTTCTCCCTTTTCATTCTTTCCATCCCATGAAATCATTGAGTTTTTCTCTTCGATATGAAAAGTTTTAACAAGCTGCCCTTTAATATTGTAAAGAGAAATAGTTATATCTTCACTCTTGGAGTTGTTAATTTCATAAGGGAAAAATGTTATAAATCTGAATGGATTGGGTTGATTTTGCTGTAATATATATTGCGGCGGAGTAGGTGGATCTTCGATTCCATTGCCCTGTGATGATACAATCTTCACATTATCGATAAGCCAGCCCGGATCGCTTAAATAGGAATCTGTTGAGATAGTAAAGCGAATATAGACATGAGAATCGACATAATCTTTGATGGGAATTAGTACTTGTTCCCAGCCGTGACTTACACCTGAATATGATGCAAGAGCAGTCCAGTCAATGTTATTAAGTGATATCTCAACCGAGCAGATATCATTCTCCCATTCTGTATGATAGTTATGCCAAAAATTAAGTACAACATCCTCATTCACACCATTAAGATTGATTGATGAACTCGTCTTAATCGAAGATTCTATACCATTATGATAAAACCTGTCATTATTATCACGCAAAGCAAATGTGCCCTCGTATGGTTCTTCATACAGACACCAAAAATTTCCAGCTGTCCATTCATCCATACCGGATTCCCAATCTTCTTCGAATATTACAACTTGCTGCTGAAAATTTATATCTAAATTTTCCAGGCTATCATCGATAACAATATCAATAATCTGCGGTACATATCCGTCTGAAATAAATGTTGCCTGATAGGTTCCTGTATGGTAATTAAACGAAAAATCTCCTATTAATGAAAGCGTTTCTGAGAAATATCCATCAGAGAGGATGAGATCACATGTAAGAGGAGTGCCGTTATTATGAACATTTCCAACAACAGTAACTTGTGGTAGCGGTTCAAGCTCTACATTTTTCACAGTCCAGGAAGAATTATTGATCGTTACACTTGTAAGGGTTGTGTCTTGGTATCCCTTTTTTTTATAGGTTACCGAGTATGTTCCGGGTTCCAGCAAACGCCAATATCGACCATACAATTCATCAGAATGCCGAGGAGTGAAATACACTGCATCATGATCATTTATATATACTTCGGCTACTAATGGTGATTTTGTTTGAGCATCCTGAATATGGCCTGTCAGCATTCCTGCATCGGTTTGATAACCAATTACTCGGTTCATGAGCCAGTAAGCACCAAGTTTACAGCGCTCGCATGTGTCGTCCACAAGTGCAGCATTCGGCTGTAGATTTTCAGTTCCGCATTCAATTAGAAGTTGTACTGTTCCATAGGTGTTATAAAACCAATCATGAGCACATCCATTTCTACCTCTTGAGGGTGAAGGTTCATAATGAGCTATTCCATCTTCAGTTTCTATAAGTGATGCAACTGTTTCTCCGATTATTTTATTGAATTCGAAATCCGGAGATCGTTTAACACCATCCCATTCCCATGAATAGAAAACTTTTTCAGAAAAATTACCTGTTCTTGATGAATGCCAGTTTATTGAATAGAGAAAATGTTGTTCATCTGCTAAGGTTCGAACTGCTTGCGTACCGCCTTCGGAAAAGGGATAAGGACCACGATAATAATCATAGCGTTCTTCACCACTTGGTTCATAGAGTGTGTCTCCATGCACCCAATTATAAGAATAGTTTCTATTCGGATCTACACCGTCAATATCATGTCCGGGCCCCTCCTGAAAATCAAAGATACCGTTTAGATTATTATCCCTTTTTGTCTTTCGGAATGAAACATCCCAGCCATCCATCACAACCTGCAATCCTTCCGGATTTATGGAAGGAATGAACCATATCTCGAGTTCGGAAAGCCATATCGCATATGGTGTTTGATAGAAATGGGTGAGAATCTCGTTGATCATATACATACTGATCTCAACGCCCAGAACCTCCTCAGCATGACATTGCCCCACATAAAGAACTGCAGGTTCATCTTCATCTACTGATGCATTATCAGATAGCTTTACAGCCCAGATTGGTATGGAATCAGTGGCTGACACATCTATTGAATCAACAAAGACAAGATCCGGATAGAGTGCCTGCAGAGAATCCAGCTCAGCTTTGATCTCATCATATGTATGGTACCGCTCTGGCAATCCGATCTGTCCATACAATGAGACTGCAAATAGCAAAAAAAGAAAACAAAGAATAAATTTTTTCATGATCTATCTCAAAATAATTAATTTCTGTGATGTTGACTCACTGAAATTTGAATACCGATAGAAATAAACTCCATTTGCAACTGGATTTCCCCTTAAATCCCTGGTATCCCATATATGCTCAATCTGATCTTTTTCAAAATCATATGAGTATACTTTTTGTCCTTTGAGATTATAGATCTCAATGCGGTTATTTCGATGCAACACATTATTCTTAAGCACGAAAAAAACGGAGTTTGTTATCGGGTTTGGATAATGAGATATAAGAGAAACATTTGAAGATTGTGGATCATCAACAGAGGTTTCATTGATCTGTACTTTTTGTGCATAGATATTGTAAATATCTGCTTTCCCGCTTGATCGCGCATCCTGCCAGATTACACTGGCGTAATAATCATCAAAGGGAACGGTTAATGGACCGGATTGGTTCTTGATAGCTGTACACACAGGTAGATCTGATGTCCATACATCAGTGCCGTCTAATGAAATTTTTTGCCCGTAAATATCTGCATTCAATCCGTTTCGGAAATCCTGCCATGGAACGAACAGGTTGATTCCAACCTTTGTAATTGACGGCATGGTTTGATCACCTGCTTCATCAACTATCGGCACTGCATCTGGATTCCAAAGCATTGATCCATCAGATGTTTGCACCTTTTGACCATAAATATTATAATCAACACCATTACGGAAATCTTCCCAAACAGCATACAAATCATTATCATAAATATATGCCGGTGCGGACTGGTCATTATCGTAGCTTGCTATCGGCACACCATCTGCCTGCCAGAGCACCGAACCGCTTTCTGTCACGACTTGTCCATAGATTGCCAGAACACCATCACGAGAATCTTCCCAAATGACGAATAGACCTTCCGGTACAAGAAGTCCCGTAGCATTATTCTGATTATTCGCTGCACCGCAGATTTCCAATCCATCATCCGACCACCCAGTTGCAGTATTTCCGCTACTATCAATTTTTTTTACATATATATTTTGATTGTTCCAAGCACCGCTCTGAAAGATATAATAAAGACCAACAACATCCGTAAGTTTATCTTCACCAGATCTGTTGACTATCTCAATCCCTTCATCATTCCATTGCAGCACACCATCGACTATCTTCTGTCCAAATATTCCTGGATCCATGAAATCTCTATAATCTGACCATCCTGCATAGTATTCAGTTGTTCTTGAACCAGCTACTGCAGAGATTTTGGGATTCTGCTGCTCGCATACAAAATCGCCAAGTGCCAAACCTGTTGATAACCAGAGATGAGAACATTGTCCATCAACGGCTTGAGCATATATTTGTTTAAAGCCAGTTCTGTTCTCTTCCCAAACTGCTGCAAGCTCATCCTCCGATACTATGTATATTGCATCGACATTTTCCTGATCATAACCAGTTGGACCAGTAAGTGCTGCACCATTAACAGCAAGATCTATAGTTCCATCATTATTAAGTGCCTGCATATAGAGCTGGTTACCAGTATATGGACTTCTACTATCTTCCCAGAGAATTAATGATTTATCTAAACCCTGGTATAATAAATAATTTTTTGCATCACCGCAGAGACCGTAATAGATCAATTTGCCATTTTCTGTCAGATACTCTGTTCCTGAACCATTGAGGATCTGGAAGTAAAGTCCTGTGGAACCCTGTCTGTTATCACCCCAAATAGCATAGACTTTTCCGCTTCCGTCTCCGCGAAGCAAAGGTGAGAACTGCTCTCCATATGCATTACAGATCACCTGTCCGTTTGATTCCCATTCAATCGTACCTGTACCACTAACGTGTTGCATATATATATCTTCGTGTGGATGTCCCCCATTTCTTCCGTCTGTCCACACAAAATAACAACCTCCGTTTTCATCATTTGTCAAACGAGGTTCGAGCTGATTATTTTCAGCTGTGCAAAGAGCAATACCATCTACACCCCAGAGGAGTGTACCGCTAACATTTATTTTTTGAGTATAAATATCTGAAACTAATGGATCATTTCTGTAATCCACCCAAACAATGATCGCTCCTGTATCTGAAGACTGCGTTATTCTTGGATCTTTTTGAATACTTGCATCCTGGAAAATGGGCACATCTCCAGCCCATAAGAAATTTGCATCGAGATCAACGCGCATTGCCATGATATCTCCATTCGGATCACTATGTTTATCACGCCATGTAAAAATAAAACTTCCAGTTCCATCAGGACATACTTTCACATTGCTTTGAGTATCAGTGGCACCACAAAGAAGCGTTCCACCAGCTCCCCACAGTAATGTTCCATCAGAAGCGATTCGCTGCATATAGAGATTCTCATCGGTTGCAACTCGGGTATCATGCCAGGCAAGTATTGCACCGCCAGTACCATCTTCCCAGAATGTGTGTCCATCTTGAGCACCATTCTCAGCAGCAATTGGATTTCCATTGACATCCCATCCTGTTACAATATCGCCGGAAGCATTAACATGCGTACCGTAAATATCTATTCCGCCGGGATTTCGGGAATCAAGCCAGATCACATATGCACCCTGATTGGCATCATTCACAATATTGAGAGATATTTGAACATCTGATGCAAGACATAAAGGTACTCCAGCTTCATTCCAGAGAAGATTTCCATCTCCATCAAGCTTTTGTGCATACACATCACCGGCATCTTCATTTCTGAAATCTACCCAAGCAATAATGACTCCTCCATCACCTGTATTGATGACAACTGGATCTTCCTGTCGATTGATCTCGCCATTAACCATGACTGCATCAGCACCCCAGAGGAGATTTCCGTTGATATCAACTCTTTGTGCCCAAACATCTCGATCTCCGAGACGAGTGTCAGACCATACATATACTACTGAGCCATCCTCCAATGATGTACCCGATCGATACCATTCTATATTAACGCCCTGACGTATCGGAATACCATTATCCTCCCAGATCGTTTGACCAAAAAGTAAAGATGAGAATAACAAACTTATTATTACTATTGCAGCACCTTTCATTCAAATCTCCTTTTATTTCATCAATATCATTTTTCTTGTTTGATTGAATGTATCTGTATTCATTTTATAAAAATATACTCCATTTGCAGCTTTTCGTTCAAAAGCATCCCGTCCATCCCATTGTACTTCATGATTTCCAGCAGAAAATTCATCATCAGCTATCGTTCGAACTTTTTGTCCTAAAATATTATAGATTTCAATCGTAACATGAGATGATTGCTTTATCGCAAAATGTATATGGGTTGAATTATTAAAAGGATTCGGGAAGTTTTCAGATAGATAATTTTGAGCTATTATTGATGGATCGTCATTTGCTGTTGGTGCACCAAGTGGCGGGAAGATTATATAATCGATCCATGCACAGTCGCTTCCTCCAGTTACATAGACATCCTTGTCATAGCGCCATTCAAAAGTATGCACGCCGGCTAATACGCTATATGATTCTTCAGACCAGGATGACTCACCACTCCATTCATCCTGCAGCGAACCATCAATGTAAAATTGCAGATAATCATAATTGTTTTCTGAGGATACTTTTTTCCAGAAACTGATTTCACCATCTGTAAATACTTCGACATCAATCTTGAGAGATGTCTCAGAACTATGTTCGATTGCACCGGATTTTGCTGAAAAGAAACCTTCATATACATCCGTATTTGATATTGTCCAGTCAGCATCTCCATTAAAATACCAGTCAAACATGCTGAAATCTCCGGTTTCAAAATCTTCGATAATTAATCCTATCGTCATGCTGATCGCTTCATCTATATCGTACAAACCTGCATCGACTGAAAAATCGAATGTAACAGCTGAACCTTCTTCTATTTGATCGCTTGCACTAACGGTAAAAACTGAATTAGCAGCATCTCCAGATGCAATTGCACCGAGATTTACAGATGAGTTTTGTATCGTGATCAAGTTGTTCGTGCAATTAAGAGTAGAAGAGGCTGAAGGAGATGTAGCATTGCCTGAGTTGAGAGTTGGTATTGTCAGTAATACTGTTTCTCCAGGATCGAGCACACCATCATTATCGCCTGCGCTGTCGTCTATTTGACATTGTCCAATTTCCAAAACCGGTGCATTAAGAATGATTGAGAACTGTGTTGCCCAGTACTGCTTATCATCTGCTGAAATATTCATAGATAATAAAGCGACATGCTGATCCGGAATATACTCATCAATTATGATCGGTAGAACATCTTCTTGTGAAGCAATACCACCTGCTGTAATTGTACCAAAATTGGCAGCAGAATATGAGCAGGAAATATATTCATCGTCAGAACTGATCGTTGCGGTTACATTGGTTGCATCCTGAGTTCCGACATTCTTCAAAACAAAATCAAAACTCACTTCTTCTGCATACTCAGGCATGTTGTTATTCGAGTCTTTTGTGGCAACACTATCAATGATGACATATGCTCCCGAGCTGGGGGTTATGATTATATCATAACTCGCTTTCAGACAATTATACCCGGTAATGATCAATTGGGCTGTCCCAACATCTGTAAAGATGGGATCAATATCGATTGTTGCCAGGCCTGTTGCGTCAACTGTTCCTGAAGCATGATACATACCGTCCTTGATGATCGTACAGACAAGACCTTCAACATTACTAAAACTTGAAATACTAACCTGCATTTGCGTTTGACCGATAAAAATGCTATCTGGATAAGTAACCTGTATGGAGATCGGTTCATCTGTCCAGATGGACAAGACAGGATCCCCAATCACATTACAGCAATAGAAACACCATCGCAAAGCGCCTTCTTCATGCTGTCCCGGTGCATTCACCCATGGAGCAGTATTGATCTTCGAATACAGGTGCGCTTCTCCGATTCTGTCTTTCCTTAGTGTATATAATGCATTAACATACTCACGATGAAGATGTTCGGATGGACCTTCTGTCTGTCCCTCGTTGAACCAGCCATACCTGGAATTTCCAATGAATGATGCTGCAAAATTCTCTAAATTCACTATATCTTCTGCAATACAGTCATTTGAATCAAAAGCACCTGAAAGACAACCGTGAGTATAAATATGTGTATAATTGTGAGTTGTACCATTTACATTTGAAAAATTAGCATTTGTTATATCGCTGTCATCCATTCTCATGCAATATGTCTGGTTCGCATGACCCGAATGGTGAACATAGGATTTTCCTTCATTTATTTTACTTATCAGTGTGGATGCACTCCAGTACCCAAGATCTCTGTCATATAATTTTTCAATATTTTGAGTTGCTGGGATTCCATTGGTTGTATATCCATTATCTTCACGTAAACCAATCAGAAGATCAAGATAATCACCACCCCAGGTTTGAGGGCTGTTATACAGATCTTCACCAGCAAAGATCGGGCTTGTCAATTCCCCAAGTACAGGATTTTCCTGATAACTCATTGATTTATTCAATATGTTTGCGAGTTCAGCAGAATTGCTGAATGACATTCTCCCAACCGACACATCCGGAAGAAGATCATCCTCTCCTATTTCACCCCAAAGATTATCATTGTCATCATTCCAGGTTCCATCAAGTGCAGAATAGTATAGATCAGCAGGGATATCATCATCAGTATATAACGATGATGATTGGACTTCGCAATAAAAACCCCGATGTGGAATATGTTCATCATCTCCGCCGAGAATGACATATCGGATTCCGTTTGTTTGATATTCCTGTATAATATAATTCCTGATTTTTTCCTGAAGATCAACACCCGTCATAGTTGATGCTATCGTCTGAGTAGTTACAATTTCAGTCCGTAATCCTTGAGTGAGATACATATCGATCAAGTCCGAGAAATCATTTATGAATGCTTCAGGAGTTATCAAGAGAACTTCATATTCTCCGTCACGAAGATCTCGTTCATATTTCGTGATCATCTCAGGATTTTGAGCCAATTTTTGAATCGTTTCAAAATGCGATTCACATACTGTAGATGGTATGGCAAGTGATGATTTATTTGAATGTATCTGGGTTGTGATCCTCACGGTAATAGTATGATAATATGAAAGTTGTTGTTCTTTTGGAACATACTCGATCGGTGTAATAGCACAAAAAGCAAATCCGAAACCATTCATATATTCAGTTGAGAGCTGTCCTCTTATATTATCAGGATATGATCCACTTTGATTATAAATGTCTTGATTTAAGAGAAATTGCCCTGATTTTTCTTTTGAATATGGTTGAACATACTGGGCTGGATAAAGAGAGTAAGTTCCCGCAAGAGTTTCTTTGCCCTCAGGCAAAACCTCAATGTCCACTGCTTCATGACCAGGGGGTAATAGTAATGAAATCGCATGGTAAGGTAAAGATGGATATCCTGCCGGTGCGGATTGAATAGTTGATTCAAAACCAACTACCTGATAACTACCATCGACAGAGATAAAATGTGGATCATCAAAATAGTAAATTTTTTCTATTGTATCTGCAAAAGCAATATTCACTGCACATAGAACAATAGTTAATATGAAAAACGTCTTCATGAAAAACTCCAAAAATTTCATTTATTTATTTGCCATCAAGGTGCAAGGACACAAAGAATAATATATTCTATTTCGTGTCTTTGTGCCTTTGTGGATCAGATTTATTTAATAAGAATACACTTTCTGCTTTCTACTGGGATATTATCGATCATAAGTCTATAGAAATATATACCGGATCCAACGGTCTTGTTTTGCTCATCACATCCATTCCAGGTGGTTGAATAAATTCCCGGTGTCATATTGCCACTAACTAACGTTGCAACATGTTCACCTTTGAGATTATATATCTCAACCTGTACATGCGCGGATTTATGGATATGATAGTTTATTTCAGTTCCAGAATGTCCGTAACCGATGCGATGGAAAGGATTGGGGTGATTTTGCTCTAATTTACTTACAAGAGGAGTTGGAGTATCACCAATATCAGTTATATATTGAAGTGCATATTGAAAGTTTGTATGCTCATCATCTATCGTGATGACTTCATCGATGGTTTCAAATCCAGTCTTTTCAATGGTCACATGATAATCTGCTTTGAATACATCCTGATACGATATGAGTCCATTAACACCAGTTGAATCATTAAAAACCTGGGTGTAGATCGTATCCAGACCTGTTAGGTTAAAATGAATTCCAGAAGGGGTTTGCCCATTAGAAAGGGTAAATTCAAACCTGACATCGACAAAACGGTAGATTGGTAATGTCTCTGACTCCACGAGTGAGCTTTGAGTGTTTTCGTACACTGCTTTCACTCCGTATTTATAATCACCATCAGATTGCCCATAAAGATTATCGACAAAAATAGTGTCATGCAAACCTTCCTCAAGGATAATCCAGCTGCCATCATCAATCTGCCGTGCAAGCGTGTAGCACTGGAACAGTCTTGCTTTATCGTATTGTGATACATCATTCCATATAATTGTCGCAATATAATTTTCCGACAATTCAACCCATACATTCTCTGGTGCTTCAATGTATTCCAGCTCAGGATTCACAATTATTATCTGATCAGCTTGAACGTTTATATCAAGAATATAACTGTCGTATCCAGGACATGTGGCAGATAATGTGTAATTTCCAATAGGAATTACTGTGCTATACCATCCTGAAGGATCTGGATGTAATGATGTACTCCCTATTGTAATAGTCACATCATCTGGAGAAGAAGATCCTCCAAACAAATTTACGGTTCCCTGAACGGTTCCCTGTTCAATATCACCAACTATAAGATGTACTGGAATAACTGTTTGGGTGAGATTAGGATCATTTGTTGATAAGTAAAGGTCACAATAATACTCATAACCATATTCGAGTTCATCAGTTTCGACATCGATATCTACTATTTGTGTATCGTCTTCAAAAACGATTCCACTCGAAGGAGACACGCTGAGCCAATCGATTACTCTGTAGAACTCTACTGCAAGATTATTTTGAAGGTAGTTACCATTGTAGACGACTTCTAATCCTACCGAGCCTGTTCCGTTTTGAATACCGACAGTACAGCTTGTGATTGTCCCGCTGAGAGTTCTATACTGGTATTTTATCGTATTGTCGCTTGAGATTATGATCTGAAAATCATATGTTCCGTTTGTATTACCTGGAAAATGTATGACATGATCAAACCAGATGATAAGGTTTTCTGTACCATCGGAATAATAGTATACATCACCACCCTGCAGAGGATCGAGATCATCCCAGAAACCAAAAATCGCAGGTTTTGGAGCATCATTTCTTGGAATTGAATAGTTATGATAATCATCCCAATCATTACCAAATCCGATCCATCCATTGGGACTTAAAATAAACTCATCATAAGTTTCACCATAGAAGTCAAAATCGAATCCAATATCAAAGGGACCTGATGCAACATCATTATGACTAAAAGAAACTTCTGTGCCAATTCCACTGATATCAATCCATTCATAAACAGGTCCGCCGGGTTCGTTGGAATCTGACCACATATAACCATAACTATCCGGTCCACCTGCATCGCGCTCAGTATTATAATCTTTTTCGATAGAATAGATCAGATTAGATTCTCCGAGATTCGAGATTGAGAGTTCATCATGTCCTACCTGCCCTTGATCAAGGTCAAATTCAAACTGTAAAGGAGTTACATTTGCAACTGGCGGATCGAGAATTTCAGATCCACGAGTTGTAAAGAGAATTGCTGATTCATTTGTGAGTGTTCTTGCAGCAGGGGGATAGATATTGCAGAAGCTATATTGCAGACCAACCAGTCCACTATGATCTTCCAAACCTATCGTTGAATACTCTCCATGATTGATATAACCACCAGAATAGTAACCTGCATTGACATTATTAAATATTTTATACTGTACAAGTATTTCTGAGTCACCAGTCGGAGTTGGATAATAGGCAGGATCGTATAAAATAACTTCAAATGTTTCTTCTGAGTTATCATAATCATTGTTCATATGTGACCATTCTACAACGAAATAATGCGAATTAGAATCATAGTAATAGCAAACATCACTGCTGCTTGTTGTTCTCAGGTCATCCCAAAATGCAGCAATCATGGGTGACGGTCCGAGTGATTCAGGAACGGGTCTGTTCATGAAAGCAAACTCTTCGCTGCTGCCTGGCGCAATCCAGCCATTTGTGCATATAGTTATTGTATGATAGAATCGACCATAAAAGGTAAAGGTGAAAGGAATATCTATTGTAGCAATATCTCCATCATCACCGGAATCATACAAGTTTAACGCGGTGCCATTTCCCCCAAGATCCGGATCGATTTCTATCCAAAAATATAATGGAGCTATACTGTAATCCGTATCCCCATCATCGTAACAGTAATAGCCGTACTTATCAGGTCCAAGCGGATCGCCAACATCGACAACTCCTACCTCGAGAGATACCTGGACTACTTCATCATAGCCATCTGTATTGGTAAGATGAAGCGGTAGATTATATTGACTTCCCGGTATTACCTGCGTGTTCGCAAATACTTCGAAAGTATTACTATTATTTGTTGCAGTATCATTAGAGTATACGACACCCCAGAATCCAAGACTATCATTAAGAACAATATTGTCATCATCGCTATGCAGATACCCGTCAATAGAATATGCGCTAACAGATCCCGAATTTTTCAATGTCACGATCAATTGAGCAGTTTCACCGGGATCGAGGATGCCGTCATTGCCATCAATTATCGTATAATCATAAAAATCAAGGTTCGCACCTAATATCGGCAGTGTAAACCAATCTGTCCATTGGTTAGAAGCACTGTCAGTTATCAGAAGCTCAAATGTCACCTCTGTATTCCCTAAAACATCCTCAGCTATAGAAATATCAAAATCATCAGTGCTGGCAACTACTTGTCCGACATTGATGGTTCCATATTCTTCTGTATTATCTGTAATAGTAACACCAGCAGCATCAGTTTCAAGAGTAGCAGTGACATTATGAAGTGAGTAGTTTCCGTGATTTTTCAAGCTAATGACCAATTCAACTTCTTCACCAGGATTCAAGAGATGATCGCTGTTTCCTGATGATGAGCCGCTATTATCATCATCGATTTCAATATCTGAGATGCTTGCAAAATTATCTTCTTGTCCGATGCTGAAATCAGAGATATAAGGTATATGGTCATGTTTTGTTACAGTAATGGTAACATCATCGGTATTGGTAGTACTAATTGGAAGTACAATTTTACCATATGAATCAGTATAACCGCTTTCAAAAATTGTGTCATTTTCCTGCAGGATTGTTACCCATGCATTCGATAACGGAAAACCAAATGAATTTTTAACCACTACCTCGATATTATTTGTTCCAATTGGAATGGAAGATGGATGTGTTACCACCATTTGAATCGGTACGGTTGTCCAAAGTTCCATTCCTGGGTCTCCCATAAGATTATTCCAGTATGAGAAGCAGTTTACCCAGTTATTTGGATTGGTTGGATAACTATTATACAAACTAAGTTTTGAACGAACTAAAGCCCCACCAGGATTGAAAATATGGTCTCTGAAAACTCCATTAAAAACACCAGCTGATACTGTATTATTAAAACAAGTATGAGTGCTTAAGGTTGACGTACCGATTGCCGCAATAGCACCTTTCGGCGTACTTGGTGAACCAACTTTCAAAAAATATTCAGAACGACCGGTTGTGCCATCAAAATCTCCTGTTCCACAGGTAGGAAAGACAGCAAATGGCAAAAGAAAACCGTTTGAGAGGTTTGAAATATCAGTATTATCCCATTGACTCATGCCATAATATCCCCGATAATGAAAGTAACTTACTCCATTATTAATCGAATTAGCAATACCTGAAACAAAGGGATTAGAATACACTTCATCATAAGTAAACTCGTTTGAATAATTTTGCATTACTTCTTTTACAAATTTGCATGTAGAAACACATGAAGGACCTGATGTTGAAGGATCACCAACGAGAAGAGCCCTTGTATACCAGTCTGTGCTTGCCATATAAGGAGTCTTTTCATAATTTAGAATTTTAGCAATGATTGTTTGTAACTCCAGGAGAGAGTTAAAAGAAAGTCTTCCGATTATAACATCTGCTAGTATATCGTTACCCTCGAGAAGAGTATAATATTGATCTCCCTCACCGCTTGAATAATAACTTGTAGGAATATTATATGAACCGTCTGCATCACCAACAAGACATATAAACTCTGGAGGATAAGCCCAAGTATTATAGGCATTTTGAATAAAGGTTTTTATTTGAGAAGAGCTCGTACCAGTGTGAGCGAGGTCGGTTGTTTCGACACGAAATCCCTTTTGATGCTTCCAGTCAGTAATATAGTTCATATATGCTTGAACAGTCGTATCATTCGGATAAATAAAAAGATAGCATGGTTCCTGGTATTCAACTTCAGGTAATACCTGTTCGTAGTTCAGAACCATTGACTTATATATCGGTTCAAAGAATCGTGAAATCTTTCTTTGAGAAGTCTTAGCATTAGTTCCACCATTTCCTGTAGTCGTAACTTCAACATCAGCGCTTTTTATGATGCGCAGTTCCTTGGTTGCTGGAAAATATTGAAATGGCTGTATAGTAACTCTTACCAACCTGAGATCTCGAAGTATCTGTGGTTCTGATAAAGTAATAATCTCCAAAGGATATGGTTCGGTTCCGTTGTATACTTGCTTATTTTTCAGGAGACTTTCAACGGTTCTATTTTCTCCCTGATAAGGATAAATTTCTACATTGGAAATCACCTCTTCATAGATATTACGAATCTCAAAATTTACATTGCCCTGGGGAGGAATGGCGATCAGTCTGCTTATTACAGGGAGATCTGGATATCCTTCTAGAACAAGTGAACCTTCTGAAGGGATCGAGATTTGAAGATAGTCAGCATCTTTTTCATAATGCAAGTATTGCTTAAATTCCGGTAGTTCAAACTGTAACTCCGAGGTTGATAAATCTGAGAATTGACACTTCATTACATTTTCATCCTGTGATAGAGCAACAGTTTCAAATGATCCAGCGTAAGAAAGAGAGAGAATAGTAAGACTAAACAAAATTACTAAAAGGAATCTTTTCATTATATCCTCTAATTATTAATTTTTTAATACAATTGACATACGATACACACCCTCACGGGTTGAGACAAAAACTTCTCCATCATAAAATTCCACATCATACGTATATCCAATATCTGAATCATCCCATCGATCGGAAAATTCAGGATGTTCTCTGTTTGAAATATCAAACAGATACACACCTCCACCTCCAGAAGCAAGAATAAGAAAATCTCCATCGACATCTAATCTTTGTGCATAACCTGAAGTGTCATAATTGAAAACAAGTTCAGGTTGTGTAATATCGGAGATATCGATTACAGATATTCCGTATTCTTTATCTGCGACATAGGCATAGTTCTCATATACTTTTACATCTACAGCAGTTCCGGGTGTATTCACTTCACTGATGATCGTGCCATTATTTCGGTTGGTGATATACAACCCTCTCTGTTCACCACTTACAAATAATAATGTATCACGTATATCAAAACCTTCAATAGCATTGGGAAAATCATATGCATAGGATCCTAACCAAATGTTATTGTAATTTCCATATTGATAGCTATTTGCATGTGTCCAAAGAACATCGACGCTATTATCTGCCCGTAGCACACATTTGAGATCTTCTATGCTTGCCGTCTGGCCAGTTACAGGTGGTAGTTCAACTGGATTTTTCGGGTCGGTATAATCATAAACCATGATAGCAGCTGGGCTACCGTATCTGTCGTATACAAAAACCTGATTAATATCATCGATTGCCTGAATAAGCCTGGCATTCTCGATATTCCCATAATACTGCACAAGGAGTGAATCTGTTGCCTTATCATAGATCGAGAAACCTGCTTGATCTTCTGCAATAAATATGAATTCTTCTGATACAAACACATCCCTTGCAAAGCCATTTGTAGGAATGATTGCTTTAATAATTAATTCCCCGGGATAAATAATAGGTTCAAGAAAGTCAGCACAACCTGCAAACAGTATGATAGTAAAAACGAGAAATGGGAGTATTTTTTTGGTCATTTTCTTCTTGCTTTCATGAATTATTTTTTTATTCAAAAAAATTTGAACAAAAAGGTAAGCTGGTCTGGAGGAGCGTCAAGTTTTTTTATAATATGCTGATTTTAATAGTAATATATATTTATTATAATAATTTATCAAACTGTCACACAGTTCTTCCCTTCCTTTTTCCCTTTATATAATGCAGTATCTGATTTTTTTATGCAATCGTTGATTGGCTCCATTTCATCAAACACTGAAATTCCGAAGGTAATTGTTATTGAAACATCATTCTCTTTATATTGAATAACTTTTTCTTTAATCGACTTCCGAACTCTTTCAGTTATGATCTTGGCACCTTCCAGGTTTGTGTTTGGCAGCATAAGTATAAATTCTTCTCCGCCCCATCGTCCAACAACATCCTGTTTTCTGAGCATTGAACGTATATGCCGAGCTATGGAGAAGAGAACAAAATCACCAGCATCATGGCCAAGATTATCATTCACATCCTTAAAATCATCAATATCTCCGATCACTATGGAAAAGGGAATATTATTTCTCTCAAAACGTTTTATCTCATACTCTATTTTCTCATATATATCTCTTCTATTTGATAGTCCAGTCAAAGGATCTGTTCGTGCTAATTTACTTAATCGTTTATTAGCTTCTTCTAGCTCTTTCTGTGCCTTTCTCCTTCGCTCCTCTTCAAGCCTGAGTTGTTTTTCAAGCTTGATCGATCTGGAAAGGTCCTGGAGTTCTTTATAATAGAAATCCTCTTCAACGGGCTTGAGAATAAACTTATCTACGCCTATGGAAATTGCATCCATGAGATAATTCCTTTTTCCGAACGCTGTTAACACGACAAGTTTTGTGTCGAGTTTAATTTTCTTGATCTCGCGTAGTAATTCAAGCCCATCCATACCGGGCATTTTAATATCTGTGATCACCACATCTGGTTTATGTTTTTTAAAGAGATCCAGGGCTTCCTCGGCACTCATCGCTAGATAAAGATTCCTGACTTTACCCTCAAGCATATCTTTTACTGATTGAAGAATGATATGTTCATCTTCTACATATAAAATTGATATTTGAAGTTCTTTCATATTACTCCTTTAATACTACAAAAAATACTAAATATTTATATTCAGTCTAATTTATGGTATATCTTTTTTATATCTTTTAAGGACACTTCATCGATCTGGTCAGGTTTTGCTATTTTCTGTGCAAATGTTAGATACAATTCCGAATCTAAGAGGATTTCTAAAACGGTCCAATCCAATTTATTTTCAAGAACCATATGTGCCATGATGGTCAATGCTTCACTTAGTTTTTTTCCTTTTTTGTATGGACGCTCACTTAAAAGAGCTTCGTAAACATCTGCCACAGCTATTATACGTGCTTGAAGGGGTATTTTATTTTCTGGGAGTCTGTTTGGATAACCTCCACCATCAAGTCTTTCATGGTGAGATGCAGCAAAAAGGGGTACATTTTCATACTTCTTTGGTAATGGAAGAGGTGAAAGCATTTCCCATGTAACCTGTGCATGATCTTTCATAACTGCAAATTCCTCTTCTGTCAGGGTACCTCTACTTATTTTGAGATTCTTTACTTCGTCTTCAGATAGTAGCTTATATTCAATGCCATCAGATGTATAAGAAAATGATTCGATTCTCTCGATCTCCTTTGTGTATTCATCAGAGAAAATTTCCGCACCATAATTCAATTCATCTATTAGCTGGAAATCCTTTTCAATTTGACTAATGATCATATTTAATTCGCGTTCTTTTTTACCAGTAAGAACTCCTTGAGCGCGCATTTTATTTAAATCTTTAAAAACGACCTGTTTTATTAGTTCACAGCGAATATTCACGATTTCAATTCTATCAACAATCTTCTCGAGTTTTGTGGATTTATCCATAATACATTCAGGCGTAACTATTTTTCCGACATCATGCATCCAACCTGCCATTGAAATTTCCTTAAGCTGATCGGCACTAAAAAAAACATCCTGAAACGGACCTCTGTCCTGATTGTTTATCACATGTGCAATATCTTCTGTAAGGGTTGCCACCCGTTTGACATGTCCTGCAGTATATTTTGACTTCTTATCGATTGCAGAAGCAATTGATTTGATAAATTGCAGAAGTAATTCTTCAAGATGTTCTATTAACCTGCTATTTGAAAGAGAGATAGCTGCCTGTGATGCAAGGGAATTGAGCATTAATAAATGATTATCGTTGAAAGAGATAATCTTTCCTTCATCATCTTGTGCATTAATAAGCTGAATCACTCCTAATACCTCGTCTTCATGATTTGTCAATGGTATTGCTGCCATAGATTTTGAGTGATAATTATTTCGCATATCATATTTCTTTGTACCAGTATTATCAAAAATGTCTTGTTTGTACACATCATCAAATTCTTTACTCTCCTTTGTATGGAATACATACGAAACCATATGATTCATATTTGGGGAACCATCACAATTATATAAGGGAACACTTGGCCAGGTTACTGGAGAATTAATATCTCCCATTCGCTGTTGAAGAGATTTATTATAGAGTAACTTAAAATCTAGATATTGTTTATCATTAGAAATTACATAAATCGTTCCTCCATCTGTGTTAGCATAATCCATTGCCTCTTTAAGAATTATAGAGAAGATGTTAATGAGACTATTTTTTGCGGAAAGAGATTCTCCAATATGTATGAGTTCCCTTATATGCTTGCTTTGTTTCTCAACCAATTCATTTAATTGATGTAGTACTTCATTTACTTTTTTATAATCAATAATATCAAATTTTTCCATGCGCATCCTTTAGTTCATGAAGTTGATTTCAACTCTATGAAAATGAAATATTTCCGTCAATATGTTAATGATTATTTATTGAGAAATGATTCACAGACTGATTTTCGGTCAATAAACATTGAATTCTCAGGGTGGTCTTTAAGAACGTCATTACATATGTCAAGAGCTTGTTGATATAATCCGCTTTGTAAATATGCTTCAGCTAGAGTATCAATATAATTCAGCTGAGGATCTAACTCGACGCAACGCAGCGCATACTCGAGTCCTTTCTCAAGATCATACCTCCTTGTACCTGTAGGAGCAGTAACCAAATCCCATGCTACATTATTGAGAATCGAAGCCAGATCCTTTTTTGCTTTCATTAAATGAGGATATTTATTCACGAAATTATCAAGTGG
Source organism: Candidatus Cloacimonadota bacterium (assembly GCA_016932035.1). Taxonomy (NCBI): domain Bacteria; kingdom Pseudomonadati; phylum Candidatus Cloacimonadota; species Candidatus Cloacimonadota bacterium. Next base: position 68,879 of record JAFGDR010000009.1, on the reverse strand, counting down.
CTGAATTTTACTCACCTGTTCAAATGAGGATAGTGAGTCAATCAGCAGATTATACTTTTCCATAATGTCAATATTCACTTCAATATTGATAGAATCCTTATTCTTGTCGAACCAATCCTTCCATGTATGCAGATCATAACGGACTTGTTCAGAAAAATCATTTCCCGTGTACATTGCAATAAAATTAGGAATATTATAATTGTAGTTTTCAAATGCATCGATTGAGGGAAATGAAAGAGATTCAATGAGTATCTCTATTCCTTCAATATACCCCATATCAGCAAGGCTTTTCCCCGCTGCACGTTGTAGATAGGCATCAAAGGACTGAGCTGCTTTTTCGAGGAGTGGAACAGCTCGTTCATCATTTCGTTTTCCCAGTGATCTTGCAGCTTCCACCCGGACAGCTGGAGAAGAATCGTGTTCAAGGGCATATTTCAGTAACGGAAAAGGATCGATGCCATCATCTATGATGCCAAGATATTTAACAGCTATTCTCCTGACATCAGCTGAATGATCTTTCTCACTCAATCTGCGTACGAAAGGAAGAGCTTTTTTTGATTTAAAACGCATTAGGGATTGTACAGCAGCAAACCTAACATCTGCAGAAGTATCAGTTTGTGCACACTGAATCAGAGCTTCTTCACCGCATGCAATATTCCACATTCCAATATCATCAGCAATAATATATCGCACCTCATCATCTGGAGAACTCAAGCAATTTATCAAAGATTGTTCTATAGCTTCATTAATTTCATTTTCAACTAACTTATAATGAATAATTTCGAGTATATCTCTGTTTAAACTTCTATTTTCTGATATGTTTAAGATCTCAGCAAGTAACGGTATGACCTTGATAGAGTCACTAATAAGTTTACCTATCGTTTGAAATCGCATAAATGTACTGGGAGATAATAATCCTCGAATATTTTCATTGTATTCCGATTGAATGACATCATCAGGAATTTGCGGTAAAAGCTGCTCTTTCAAAGTGTTATCTACATGACCGATAACATCTCCCCCACTCCATTCCATATCGATAAAAATTCCATGTCCAAAACTCGATCTTTCACAATTGTTTTCGTGGTAGAGAACCTGATAGTCATCAATACCTTCAAGATCAAAGCATAATGCATAAGGCCAATTATTGGGATCCGATTCTGGCCATACACCACCAAAACTCTGCCAATTGTTGAATGTTATTTTGTCCTTTGGATTATCGCAGATATACGTATCATCACCGAGATAATCAATAAAAAGTGAGTAACTTGAAGGTTTTACTCCTGTACCATAAGAAGAAGTGTGAGATCTATATACATCGTTTCCTGCATAGTCCAGCAAAAATCCCGGGGATCTGTCTCCTCCCGATCCTCCAGTTCGGAATCCTCCTTCGTAGATATCATGACCGTCTTTATCGATAAGGATCGCGTTAGTTATATGAATGCCACTCCCCTGGCCAGTATTAGCCGTATAGTGATCATTTCCTTGAATATCAACAAGTGCGCCTAAAGACATGATGTAACTCCCACCCTGATCACTCCAGCCCTTTGTCCAATATCGATCATTACCTGATGCATCTAATAGTAATCCAGCACCACCATATGCAGTAAGTTTTTTTTTCCATGGGTAATTTCTAAATGAAAGTGCTCCACCCTGACCATAGCCGGGAAGATAGCCGAGTTTATCCTTCGACTCGTCAATTGCGAGATAGTAACGATCATCTCCTTCAAGATCAGAGAGAATGCCCAAACCTAGGGTTGTTGCACTCCCTTGTCCGATTGTGGAACAATCATAAAGGTCTTCTCCTGCGTCATCCAATAGCATGCCAAGCCCGACTATTCCAGCACCCTGACAAATTCCGTGAGCATCATAACTGTCAAAACCTTCCACATCCCACAAAACACCAATACCACAGACTCCAACTCCTTGTGAAAAATGTTTTGCTTCATATATATCATTCCCCTGGAAATCTACGAGAAAACCACATCCGAGAAATCCAAATCCCTGCACATAGAGATCTTCTCCAGCTTGGTATAAATCATTTCCTGTATGGTCGATACACACTGCGATTTCTTCAAAACTCGACCTGCATCCCCCTGCATTATTTTGATAAACATCATTACCACCCACGTCAATGAGCAGATCTGCATCTTTTGTATAGACATCATTTCCGATACCCCTGATTACGATCCTTAGGGAATTTGTCACATAGATGAATGGTTCTTCATAGGCTGCGGGTTTTGAATATATGTCTGATACCTCCATGTTTTTAACAGTATCCCAATATCTATAAATTGCTTCTGACATGATCTTTGCGGCAAAGAATATGTACTGGAACTTAACATTCCTTGCATGCTTAATGAAGTCTAATTGAGTTGAATTATCTCCGGTTAAGGAAGGCATATGTTCTCCATCAGGAATGAGAAAATAACCGGGATTATCATTAAAAAACTTCAGATCTTCGTTAGTCAGATCTTCCTTTGCTTTTGTTATCATTGATTTTGCAATAAGAAAGTTTTCAACAAGATTTAAGACTGCCATACGATATTCCGAAGTAAAGGAGCGAAAGAACAACATATCTTTAAAATCTTTGAATAAATCAACATCATGCGAGATTTTCATGGAAGGAAATGTTTCAGTATCTCTTAACAACTCCAAAGCATATCCGGTTACTTCAATTCGCCTCTGCTTTTGAATAATCAAAAAGGTGTCACTTACTTCTTCAGCCCATTGTTTCATATACAGCGGTTGATTCGAGATATAATCAATGAGTGGAAATCTGCATGCAAGTCGATATGAATTTTCATATGCTTTTGGAAGCTCGAAATTGCGAACGTCAATTCCAATCCGTTTTCCAGCATAATCAAAGGGATTTCCAATTATTTCAGTTTTAATCGGTTTTGTATCCTGCTGGAATTGCCATTTGTATGGATAGGGTTCAACATCTAGGATTTGTTTCTTCCCGAACAATGGATTGAATATGAAGATAATAATAAGCGACAACAAAAAAATAAGTCTACGCATAGAACTTCCTGTTGAATCTTTTGATGTAAATTAGTTAGTTAAACAGCTTGTCAATAAACTTAATTTTCTTGGTTCTTTATACAACGAACGGAAAAACCATCCCTTTTGTCTTCATTACTTATAAAAACATTAGGAAAATCATAATGAAGATGAATATATTCCGCATACATGTCGCTTGATTCTTGTAACATCCAGAAATGTGCATTATATCCCAAATGAAAAAATTCACCATCATAATAAGTACTTCGATATCCACCGGGTAACGCTGTGAATCCGCTTTCATTTGTTGCTCCTGTATTGGGGATATTCCAATGAGTATTTCCAACTTCCTTCAATTTCCCTCCAGCCACGCCATCACCTCCAAGAAATTCAATTAATACCTGCCATTCATTCAGTGTTGCAACATGCCATCCCTCCGGAGCTAATCCCCTATCATCCTTCACAGTAAACCAATTATACAAATGTCCATATACTTTATCAAACATCGAAGAATTATTGTAACTACACCAAGCTCCATCAGACTGAACGATCCAGTCCTCATCAACAGTAACAATTGGAATGCTATCTCCATTTCGATAATGGGTAACTATCAGGTTCTCTTTCAACCAATATTGGGAACCAACCTTAATGATATTGTATTGATTCCCATCAATATCCGTAATTGATGTAATAAGAGTGACATGTATAACATTTGAAGTTCCGGTATTATCTTTCATATCCCATGCTTCTACATAGATACTATGATCAGAATTCTTAGCTATTTCAGTGTCCCATTGATACTCATACGGTGGTTCAAAATCACACCCCATATCGACATCATCAATGAAGAAAGCAACAAAATATAGATCAGATTTTTCATTAACTGTGGCTGATATCGTAACAATATCCCCTTTAAGGAACTCCTGAGAATCTTCCGGAGAAGTTATTGTAACCGTGATTGGTTCAGGGTCAGGACCGGTGTTATTACAGGAGATTGACAATATAGCAAAAATAGAAACAAATATGAGTAGTATTTTTTTCATCATTTCCTTAAAAAGTTTATAATATGACTGCCAAAAACATACCCCATGCGTATTTATTTAAAAATATTTGTCAATATTTTGATTAAAGTAGCATTCAAATATAAAAAAAGGAGTGCTATGAATATTCATAACACTCCAAATTTTTTTTTCTATTTAGTCTCTTACACATCGGACTGTGTAACCACCCTTCAAGGGATAACCTGTTCGATCAATTTGTGAAGTATCATGGGCAAGCCAGCGAGTCCAAATATTATCAGCATCATATTCAGTAGAAGTCCAGAAAAATGCATAATTCCCGATTGATGTAAAATAACCGGTTGATCCGCTGCGTCGTCCTCCACCCAGAGCAGTAAAGCCCGAAGTGTTTGTAGCAGCAGTATTTGGATTAGCCCAGTGTGTTGTCCCGGCTTCTTTCAACTGACCACCCTGATCAGTACCCCTCCAACCTACTGCATCAGCTTCAGCCTGCGACATACCAAGAGCCATTTCAAGTTCTTTCCACTCCTCATCTGACGGGATATGCCATCCTTCAGGTGCAAGTCCCCTTGTATCACTAACCGCATACCAGTTATACAAATAACCATATGCCTGTCCGTATGTAGTAGAATTGTCATACATGCAGTATGCTGCAGTGGTTAAATCAGCCCATGTTGCATTATCAGTTTCTTGAGGTATTGCATCCCCGTTTTTAAAATGTGTTACTTTCAAGTTTTCCAATAACCATTCTTGATCGCCGATCTTTACGATATGATAAACATTTCCATCATAGTCTGTGACTGTGTTTGTTAGTGTAACATTGATCGTACTTGATGTACCGATATTGTCATTATTATCCCACGCTTTTGCATAGATAGAATGCGTGGTATCTTTAAGTGCACCGGTATCCCATTCATACTCATACGGAGTCGTATCGTCTGTTCCAACTTGTGTGCCATCAATATAGAATTTTACTTCTTTAATACCTCTTGCATCTGTTGCAGTTACAGTTATTGTTATAACTGCCCCTTGTGTGAATTGCTGGTTATTTGCCGGAAAAGTTATGGTAACTGTTGGAGCTGTTGTATCTGTGTCTGTTGATTTACTGCACGAAAACATAAAGAATGAAACACAAATTAAAACAACCAAAATAATGATTTTTTTCATGCTTTGTCCTCCAATATGTAATTCTAGTTTCTTTTCTATCATTAAAATATTTGATTTAATTAGATTATGGCTTTGAGGATGAATACACTAACAAGTAAATCCCAAAATTTTCTATACTTTTTTGTCAACAATTTTTTGTTAATCCACACTCTTACTCTTCTTTATTTATTTTTTTTGCTTTTCGTGGTTAAATAATAATCCCGTCTCAACTGCCCGCATGCAGCATTAATATCTCCTCCTAATTCTCTACGAATTGTTACATTTATTCTTTTTGAAGTAAGTGTATCACAAAACTGTTGAGTTTTCTTTTTTGATGAAGGTTGTAGTTCCGACTCTTTTATCGGATTCATAGGGATAAGGTTCACATGACAGAGCATACCTTTCAGTAATGCTGCAAGTTGTCGTGTATCATCTTCAGAGTCATTCAAGCCCTTTATTAAAGCATATTCGAAAGTGATCCTGCGATGAGTTTTCTTTATACAATAGTTACATGCATCAAGAATTGCTTTGATTGAATACTTCTGTGCAATCGGCATTATCTTCTTCCTGAGTTCATCATTCGGTGCATGGAGTGAGATCGAAAGCGTGATCTGCAATTCCTTATCAGCGAGTTGTTTTATTTTTTCTGGAATTCCAACAGTTGATAATGTTATATGTCTGTATCCGATATTTTGTCCATTTTCATCATGGATAATTGAAAGAAATTTTAGAACATTCTCATAATTTTCGAGCGGTTCGCCGCTTCCCATAAGTACAATATTAGAGATCTTTACTCCAGCATCTTGCTGAATATGATAGACTTGATCGACAATCTCACCTGCACTCAAATCTCTTACCAGCCCACCCTTTGTTGATGCGCAAAACAGGCATCCCATTCTGCAGCCCACCTGGGTGGAAAGGCACGCGCTGTAGCCATGCTTGTATCTCATCAATACGCTTTCGATCAGATGGTCATCATGTAATCGGAACAGATATTTTTTTGTTCCATCTATCTGTGAATCAAAACGCTTTTCAATAACAAGTGTATCGACATAGTTTTGCTTAGCTAACTTATTCCTGAGATCTTTGGGGAGCAGATCGATTTCCTGAATTGAAGCAGCATACTGCTGGTGTATAGCTTTGAAAAGCTGCGTAGCTCTGTATTTCTTCCCACTTATTGATTTAATCAGCTCTTCTAATTCTGGGTATGTTAAGGATTTAAGATTTAGCATTGAATTTAATAACCCTCTTCAACATTCACTTCGTTGAGAAATTTCTTCTCTCCTCTTACAAAACGGTTAATATTCTCTATCACCTCATCCCAACGTCGCAGATAGTCAAATGGAGAAGCTGCTCTGTGAGGTGAAAGGACTACATTTTCAAGTTCATGGAATGGGAATTTTGTTGGGAATTTTCTTTCCTCTTTATCAGGTTCCGGTTGATAGTCATACCATACATCAATTGCAGCACCGGCTATAGTTCGATCTCTCAGTGCTTCATAGAGATTTTTTTCATCAATTACTGCCCCCCTACCGGCACTTACAAGTAAACCTTCTTTACCAAGAAGTTTCAGTTCTTTTTCACCAATTAATCCTTCAGTTAAGGAAGTCAATGGAATTGCAATAATAAGGATATCGGTTGATTTGAGAAATTCATGCAGCTCTGAAAATGAATATTTATCGAAATGTGTCGGATATTGATAATCTTCATCCTTATCCCAGTATTTTCTTAAGATTGAAAAAGAAACATCGAATGTACTCAGAAATGTATGCACTCTTTTGTTTACATTCCCATACCCAAGGAGCCCGATGTGCTTATCACGTAACGGTATTGACTTCGCATCTGTATCTCCAAGCCGCCATTTTCCTTCAACCATCCAATTATGATGCGGTATGATCTTGTTCATCAATGTAAGGAGCAAACCGACGATATGCTGGGCAGTGAAATATGCATTTCCATGTCCATTTACAAGCACAATGTCTTTTTTTCGTTGTAATTCACCAAACATCTGAAGTAGATGTTGCACTCCTGCACCTGGATTTATGAATAATTTTAGTTTCGATGCACTATCGAGGAGTGCTTGGGTCGGTCGCCATCCAACGATAATGTCTGCATCCTGGGCATGTTCCAAATAGAATTCCTCATTCGCGTTTTGAGGAAAGATGAGCTCTACATCCAACGACGAAAGCCCCTTGCTTACATAATATTTTAACTCATCTCTGACCTTCCAGATGAACAGTACTTTTGTCATAGTGCTCCCCGGTACAAATCAATAATCTTCTCTGCAACCTTCATGCCATCAACCGCTGAAGATACAATCCCACCAGCATATCCTGCTCCTTCGCCAGCCGGAAAAATCCCTTTGATGTTTGATTGAAGATCATCTCCACGAATGATGCGAACTGGTGATGAACTGCGTGTCTCGATTGCAGTCAAAACGGCTGACGGGTACGCAAAACCAGGCATTTTCTTATCAAGAAGAGGTATTGCTTCTTTTAAACTCTCATATACAAAATCTGGCAAACACTCTCTTAAATCTCCAGAATGAGTTCCTGGTTTATAACTTGGTATAACACTCTTATAAAGCGATGTTGAGTTTCCTTCGAGAAAGTCTCCCAATAGCTGTGTTGGTGCAAAATAATCTCCTCCATCGTAAGTGAACGCTCTCTGTTCAAATCTTCTCTGAAATTGGATTCCTGAGAGCGGATGTTCGGTTGGATAATCGTCGGGTGTAACGCTAACAAGAAGTGCTGAATTTGAATTTATGTTATCCTGCGCAAACGTACTCATACCGTTTGTGACTACACCACTTGCTTCCGTTGCAGCAGGAACAACCGAACCACCTGGGCACATGCAAAATGTATAGACTCCCCTTCCATTTTTTAGATGAACAGCAAGTTTGTAATGTGCTTGCGGTAATTTCTTATCTTTATTGAAATCACCATATTGAAGTTTATTGATGTACTCACGTGGATGCTCGATTCGAACTCCCATTGAAAAGGGTTTAGCTTCCATTTGCATATCATGATTGTACAGCATTTCAAAGGTATCACGTGCAGCATTACCAACTGCAAGTACTAGATGCGAAACATTATGAATTTCATTTTTTATTTTAATCTGATGAATAGAATCGTTTTTTATGAAAACATCTTCCAATTCATGCTCAAATAATAATTCGCCACCCTGTTGCTCAATTTTCTCACGAAGATTTTTGACTACTTTTCTAAGATTATCGGTTCCAATATGCGGTCGTGCACTATAAGCGATCTCAGTTGGCGCTCCTGCAGCAATCAGTTCATCAAAAATATATTTAGTACGATGATCATTGATAAGTGTGTACAGTTTTGCATCAGAAAACGTGCCAGCTCCACCTTCTCCAAAATGAATGTTCGAGCATGTGTTGAGTTCACCTGTTTTTATAAAATGTTCAACATCCTTTACTCGCTCATCGACCTCTTTTCCCTTTTCAATAATAAGAGGTTGCAGTCCTGCTTTTGAAAGAAGCAAACCGGCAAAAAGTCCAGCTGGACCAGAACCGATTATTACTGGTCGATGGAATGCTTTTTCGGATTGAATTCTCGCTATTTCATAAGAATAAGGTTCGACAACTCGTATCCTGTGTCTTTTCTTAACTTTATTGTATTTTGCTTCATTAATGCGTTTTATGATTTTTTTCTCAAGTGTAATATTAGAAATTATCACATCAACAGTATACACAAATTTAATGTTATTCATTTTTCGTGCATCAACTGCTTTTTTGATCAACTTGTAATAATCAAATGCGTCTGGATCCAACTGAAGTATCTTACGAATCTCTTCTTTCAATTGCATTCGAGAAGCATGGATCGGCAGTTTTATTTCTTCAATTCTGATCATAAATCAATATCCAATAGCCAACAAGGAATGACCAATTTCCAAGTTTAAAATCAACATATTTTTTTTTTAGATTTATCATATTAAATCCCTATTCGACAATCTTACATTTTGAATATTTTTCAATCGACCGCAACCCAATTTGCTCAACCCAAATTGATCTTTTTCTCACCAGGAGAAGGGAATCATATTCGTTCAATTTATTCACCTTCATCATTGGATATTGGTTATTGGACATTGGATATTCATCTCTTACCCGCATACATTCCGGCAACATATCCTGATGCCCACGCCCAGGCAAGATTGTATCCACCTGAGTCTCCATGAATATCGATCACTTCGCCTGCAAAGAAAAGACCGGGTACGATCTTTGACTCGAGTGTTTTCCCATCGATCTCTTCGGTCGCTACACCACCTGCGGTAACCTGAGCATCTCGCCATGATAGCGTTCCCTTTATCTTAAATCTTCTATCCTTCAATTGATTCGTAAGTGCGTCTACTTCAACTGAATTCAATTCACCGCAAAGTTTGTCCCTATCAATAGTGGTTATCGAAAGAATTACGTGGATCATACGCTTGTTAATCAATCCGATCATCGCATCTTGAATCGATTTGTAATGAAGCTTCTGGAATCGCTCTAAGATAAGCTTTTTCAGATCATGAAATTGTAATTCCGGAAAGAGATCGACATGCAAAATAAGTTCCATTCCTTTCAACTCGGGATGATACACATATCTACTGAGCTGTAAGACCGGAATACCAGACATGCCGTATTTTGCAAACAGTACTTCTCCTTCTTGCGTATCAATATGGCTTTCATTCGCATACAGTGATACTCTTGCGTGTACTTTTATGCCGTTCAGATGATTGAGAAACTCATCCTCCAGTTTGATCTGAACAAGTGACGGAAAAGGTTCGACAATTGTATGACCAAGTTTGCTTGCGAGTTCAAACCCCGAACCATTCGAACCAAACTGAGGACTCGCTTTTCCTCCTGCAGTAATAATAACTGAATGACACAAATATTCTTCCCCATTTTGAATGTGCAGTTTAAACTGATCTTTCTCTTTGACTATTGCAGAGACTTCCCGATCACATAACTCTTCTACAACCAAACGCTGACATTCATATCGTAATACATCAAGAACTGCTCCTGCCTGGTCACATCGTGGATATACTTTTTCCTCATCTTCGACTTTATGAAGTATCCCAAGTTTTTCAAAAAACTCGATGATCTGTTTACTGCCAAACTGCGAGAATGTATATCCTATGAAATATGGATCGGTTCCATGATACTTTTTCTTACTTAAATTCGTATTTGAGAAGTTACAGCGTCCATTTCCGGTCACGAGTATCTTTTTACCAACGCGGGGTAAACGTTCGACTATAACTGTTTTTGCCCCTTTCCTGGCGGAAGAAATTGCTGCAACCATTCCTGCAGCTCCACCTCCAATGACAATTACATCAAGCATTTTCATGATATGACTCCCCTTATTCCTGAATATAGTGCTAATACTCCCATACAGATGATAATTATTAGTGTCAATTTTCTAAAATGATCGTCGTGTATTTTCTTTATCAACAAATTACCTCCAATGACTCCAACAATGACTGAAATACTGAAGGTCAGCGTATAATTAATTACTATTTTTGTGATTAATCCATAATAGATGTAAACTGGAATCGTTGCAAGTGTAAGAAGCAGAAAGAAAGACGCAAGATGTGCTCTGAAATGCATTTTACCTTTTTTCTCATTTGCAAAGAAGAGGATCACAGGTGGACCGCTCATGGTAATACTTCCATTCAGCAATCCACTCAAGAAACCGACAATCGCACGAGTGACCTTCTCATGCTTAACTTTGAAATGTACATTGAAGAAAAATAATAACCCAAAGATGAGGATGAAGAAACCTATTATAATTTTAAGAACATAATCAGGCAAAATGATCAACAACTTTGCACCAATCGGTACGCCGATCAAACTGAAAAGAAATATTGGTAAAATAACCTTGAAGTTGAAAGATTTTCTGCTGTTATACAGAACTGAAATATTGATGATCATTGATACAAGAAGGATCATTGGTATGACTATTTTGGGTGAGATAAAAAGCGTCAGTAGCGGAACAGCAAAGAGCGAAAATCCAAATCCGGTTGTTCCCTGTATAAGCGCAGCCATGAAAATAATGAACGATCCGAGAATGATAATGTTGGTTTCCATTTCTTCTTTTTTTGCCCCTGATATTTTGATATGTGAAAATTTATTTGGGACGATTATTTGTCAAAGAAAGTGATGTTAGCATGCTGATCCTACCATTAGGCGGACATGTTCACACAGATTATATAGATAAATATAGATTATGAATTGTACTAAATAAATATCACAAGTCGGTCGTGAAGAGAACAACTCGGGTAAATAATAAAGCACTTCAACCCAACTCATCTTTACAAGCTGGGATGTGTGGATACAATTTAATATTTCTATTTTGATAAAATACTAATCTTTTACACAGCGTACTGAGAAGCCACCGCATTTAATGAAGCCATAACGGTACACAGTCGTATAATCATAGTCCACATCCCTATACCAGGCGGGATGTTTATTGTTCTCTGTAGATGACCAGAAGCGTCCGGAGTAACCCATACTGTAGAAACTTCCACTATAGTAGTTACGGAATCCGCCAGGAATTAAATCGAAACCACTGCTGCCGAATTCAGGATCATTTCTCATTGCACCATTAGTCCATAAATCATGGCTACCAGCAAGCTTACTGCCCTCATTCGTACCACGCCAGCCTTCGCTGTTTGCCTGGCTCTCGCTCAGACCAAGATACATTTCTAATTCTTTGATCTCATCATCTGTAGGAACATGCCATCCTTCCGGTGCTAATCCACGACTATCTTCAACAGCATACCAGTTATAAAGAGCTCCATAAGTCTCTGAATTGCTAGAATTATTATTATAATAACAATAGGCACCATAGGTAAGAGCTGCCCATGTGCTTCCATCTGTAGCATTAGGAATCGGATCACCATTCCTGTAATGGTTTACTTTCAGGTTTTCTACCATCCATTCCTGATTTCCAAACATTTTTGTTTGATATACGTTATCGTCTATATCCGTAACAGTACCATTTTCACAAACCAGTATATTTATTGTTTCAGAATTTGTATTATTATTACTTGTATCAAACGCTTTTGCATAAATTGTATAATTAACATTTTTTCCTGTTCCAGTATCCAATTCATATTCATATGGTACAGTCATATCGGTTGATACCTTTATACCATCAATATAGAATTCAACTTTCTCAACTCCCTCATCATCTTATATGCATTGATCAAACCATTCGTCGAAGAATCATGATCGTTGACATGTTCATCAGTCTCAAGTTCAGGCAGAATGCTTTTTGCAAGTTGCTTTCCCAGCTCTACTCCCCATTGGTCAAAACTGAAAATATTCCATATCACCCCCTGCACAAATATCTTATGCTCATACATCGCTATCAAACTTCCAAGAGTATAAGGGGTTAATTTCTTGAACAGTATGGAATTTGTTGGTTTGTTGCCTTGAAATATTTTAAATGGCAATAATTTTTCTATCTCGTCATCTTTCTTTCCAGCTTTTTGTAATTGATTTCGAACTTCTGCTTCTGTTTTTCCCTTCATCAATGCTTCTGTCTGTGCAAAGAAATTAGAGAGCAATTTCATATGATGATCACCTATTGGATTGTGGCTGATCGCCGGGGCGAGAAAATCGCAGGGAATGAGCTTTGTGCCCTGATGAATGAGCTGGTAGAATGCATGCTGTCCATTTGTGCCCGGTTCTCCCCAGATGATCGGTCCAGTTTGATAGTTCACAGAATTTCCATTTCTGTCTGTTGATTTGCCGTTACTCTCCATATCTCCCTGCTGGAAGTAGGCAGCAAATCGATGCATGTACTGATCGTACGGCAGAATTGCCTGTGTCTGTGCATTGAAAAAATTATTATACCATATCCCAAGCAATGCAAGGATGACCGGCATATTCTCACCAAATGATGTATTCCTGAAATGCTCATCCATAGCATAGGCACCTTTAAGAAGCTGCTCAAAATTATCGTAGCCAATAGTACAGGCAATTGAAAGCCCGATGGCTGACCACAATGAGTAACGCCCACCGACCCAATCCCAGAAACGGAACATATTCTGTGGATCAATACCGAACTTCTTCACACCTTCCTCATTCGTGGAGATCGCGATAAAATGCTTCTTGATGCTGTCCTCATTCTTTGCATTTTCAAGGAACCACGTTCGTGCAGTAAGTGCATTGGTCATGGTTTCCTGGGTTGTGAAGGTTTTTGATGCGATCATAAAAAGTGTGGTCTCGGGATTTAGATTCTTAAGTGTTTCTGCAATATGCGTTCCATCAACATTCGACACAAAATTTGGGGTGATTTTCTTCCAGTACGGTTTGAGTGATTCAGTCACCATCACCGGACCGAGATCAGATCCGCCGATGCCGATGTTCACAATATCCGTAATTGCTTTACCCGTACATCCTTTCCATTCACCGAACAGCATTTTCTCAGAAAATTTTTTCATCTTCAGTTGCACTGCTTTGACCTCAGGCATTACATCCTTGCAATCCACAAAAACTGGTTTGCCCGAGAAATTTCTTAACGCTGTGTGAAGTACTGCTCTGTGTTCTGTTTCATTGATGGAATCACCGGTTAACATCTTATCAATTGCATCTTTAAGCTCACATTCATTCGCAAGCTGAATGAGGAGTTCTAGTGTTTCTTCATTAATAATATTTTTGGAGTAATCAAGAAGTATCTCTTCGAACTGAATTGAGAAATTCTTAAATCTATCAGCATCTTTATCAAACATCTCTTTCATTGATGCGTGCTGCATTATGTCGTGATGCTTTTTTAACTCTTGCCAAGCCTTGGTTTTTGTAGGATGTATCTTTTTAAGCATGAAGACTCCAGAATTTTGATATGTGAACTTTTTTTCAGGATGATTATTTGTCAAAAAAATCGGAGGAGGGAGGATGTCTCAATAAAAATAATTATCACTAACATTGACGACATATAGTATTGATTTTTTTATGTCACCCATAAGTAACTTACATGTTAAGTTGCATACGTTCAAAATATTTACGATTGAAAGTAGAATTTTTTACCTCTATTCTCATGATAAGTATAAGAACAAATAAAAAATAGGAGAATAGAACGATGCAAGGTAAAAAACTCTATGTTGGTAATCTTGATTATTCCGTCACCAAAGATTCACTCAAAGAATTGTTTTCTGAGTGTGGTGATGTCGTTGAGGTTATCGTCATCGACGGCAAAGGTTTCGGATTTGTTGAAATGTCAGATTCATCCGAAGCTGAAAAAGCAATCAACGACCTTGACGGGAAAGACTTTAAAGGCCGTTCCCTCAAAGTTAATGAAGCTCGCCCCAAAAGAGACAATCGCAGAGATTTTAGACGATCTTATTAAACGTTAAAATTGTCTTTCATAATGGCATGATCACTCGTTTGATCATGCCGTTTTTTTAATAAAACAAAACAGTTTAATGATTATCAAAACAAACAAAAGAAACTAATTATAATGAAAAAAATTAAAAATATTGCGATCATTGCTCACGTCGATCATGGCAAGACAACGCTGGTCGATGCAGCACTCAAGCAATCAGGTATTTTCAGGGATAATGAAAAAATCGCTGAACGCATAATGGACAGCAATGATCTTGAACGAGAGCGCGGCATTACGATCTTTTCCAAAAATGCCTCCCTCACTTATAAAGACTATAAAATTAACTTTGTGGATACACCCGGTCATGCCGATTTCGGAGGAGAAGTTCAGCGCATCATGAAAATGGTGGATTCGGTGCTGCTTCTTGTTGATGCTTTTGAAGGACCGATGCCGCAGACAAAGTATGTACTCAAGAAATCCCTTGAACTTGGACTCGATCCAATCGTGATCATCAATAAAATAGATAGACCAAATGCACGTCCTGCAGAGGTTCTCGAAATGGTGTTTGATCTTTTCTGCGACCTGCAGGCCAATGATTCACAGCTTGACTTCCCTGTCCTTTTTGCATCAGGCAAAGATGGATATGCCCGGCATGAAATGGAAGATGAAAATGACGATCTGATACCCCTATTTGAGACTATTGTAAAAAGAGTGAAAGATTCTGAAGGTGATGAATCCAAACCATTTCAAATGCTGGTTTCAGCCATCGAGTATGATAATTATCTCGGGAAGATCGGTACGGGAAAGATAACGAATGGAACGGTAAGCCAGGGCCAAGAAGTCGTCTTACTCAAGCGTGATGGAGAAAGATTACTCTATCGGATCACAAAAATTTACCATTACGATGGATTGAAAAAGAAAGAAATAAAAAAAGCATTTGCCGGTGATATCGTTTCACTCGCTGGTATGGAACGGGTTGATGTGGGAGAAACTGCTGCATGTAAAGACAATCCCAAACCGCTTCCCATTATCGAGATCGATGCTCCGACTCTTTCTATGACCTTCAAGGTAAATGACTCACCATTTTCAGGAAAAGAAGGCAAATATGTTACATCCAGAAATATCTGGGATCGACTCCAAAAAGAGCTTCAAACAAATGTCAGCATCAAAGTTGAGGGAACGGAAAATGGAGATGAGTTCATTGTGAAAGGACGTGGTGAACTTCAGCTTTCAATATTGATTGAAAATATGCGCAGAGAGGGCTTTGAATTCCAGGTTTCAACGCCCAAAGTTATCTACCGCCAACTCGATGGCAAACGTACAGAACCAATCGAGCTTGTGACCGTGGATGTTGCAGATGAGTTTGTTGGAACAGTCATCGAAATGCTGGGACTACGTAAAGGTGAGATGCTTGATATGGTTCCCGGAAATGATGGTTTTACACGTCTCGAATATAAAGTGCCAGCTCGCGGGTTAATCGGTTTCAGAAATGAGTTCATGACCACAACGCGTGGAACTGGTATTATCAATCATAGCTTTTATGAATATGAATTTTACAAAGGTGATTTAGACAAAAAAAGCCGCGGTGCACTGATAGCAATGGAAAAAGGTACTGCCACAGGATATTCTCTATTCAATTTCCAGGCACGAGGAGTGCTCTTTATCGGACCGGGCGTTGAAGTTTATGCAGGCATGATCATTGGTGAACATTCTCGGGAGAATGATCTTGTTTTGAATATCGTCAAAGGTAAGAAACTATCAAACGTTCGTGCAGCCGGATCCGATGATGCGATAGTTCTCGTTCCACCACGCCAGTTCAGTTTGGAGCAGGCACTCGAATACATTAATGATGATGAACTGTTGGAAGTGACACCAAAGAATATCAGGATGCGAAAGAAGATACTCAGGGAAATCGACAGGAAAAGAGAAATGAACAGGTTAAATAAAATAGGTCAGGAATAAGTTTGTAATTCAACCAAGCATGATATCATGCAAACGTAAAACATATCGAAAACGGGAATGGCAATTCTCGCTTTGATCGTTCACATTACTTTTTAATCTAACAATCCTTTACAGATTCTCAAAATTGTAATTGTGAGTCTGCCTGCCATTGCGAAGCAAGGGGCAACAGAGTCGAAAAAAATCCCCTAAATACATCAGACTTCCACAAGCTCATCGTAACAGATTATTTAATTTTCCCATCCAACCACTCATATACAACCTTCTCCAGCAGATCAAGCGGAATTGCACCATTCTGCAGGATCACATCATGGAATTCCTTAATATCAAAAGTATCTCCTAAGGCATCTTTGGCTTTCTCACGCAGTTCGAGTATTTTCAACTCCCCTATCTTATATGCACATGCTTGTCCGGGCCAAACCGTGTAGCGGTCGATCTCACCGTAACTTGCCCAACAAAGATTTTGAGTCATATATTCCGCTGCCTTTTCGCGACTCCATTTTTTATAATGAATTCCGGTATCCACAACCAGCCGCACCGCTCGGAACAGTTCTGAATTCAAGTAACCAAGTTCGCTGTAAATATCGTTATACCATCCCAATTCAAAAGCCAGTTTTTCCGCATATAGCGCCCAGCCTTCGATATAGGCAGTGAAAAAAGTAAAATTGCGATACATCGGAATATTTGCGAGTTCCTGTGCATAAGCGATCTGCAGGTGATGACCTGGAATGGTTTCATGATGCAGGAGTGTCTGCATGCTGGGTTTTTGGGGCAGCCATCTCAGGTTGGTATAGAAAATAGCCGGTCTGCTTCCGTCGATCGGTGCCCTGTCATAATATTGACCGGCAAATTGCTCTTTATGCTTGGGAACTGCACGCACAGTGACAGGTATCGTGGGTATCTTACCAAAAATTTCTGATAGGCGTTTTTTTGTCTCTTCAAGTATCTGCAGATAATCATCCAATGCCTGTTTTCTGCCATAATCATTCTGTACATAATTGAATTCACTTCCATGCAAAGAATTCCAGTACTGTTTTTCAATCTCGACAAAATTCTCACCTTCCGTAAAACCCAATTCTTCAAATCGCTGCAGCATTTCTTCTTGGATTCGAGCAACTTCTTGCAATCCGATCTGATGAACCTCTTCAGGTGTAAGATCTGTTGTTGTATGTTTCTGCAGGCAAAATTGATAGAACTCATCACCATCAGGAAGCTTCCACACACCGGGAGCTAATCCGCCTTTTTTCTTAATCTGTTCAATATGTTCTGATACTTTTCTGTAATTCGGCACTATGTGATCTTGTACTGCTTTGAGAGCTCTTTCAGCATACAAGCTTTTTGCATTATCATCTAAATCCATATCTTGTAAACAATCAACAAAATGAGTATAATAAATGATATCTTCAGGATTTTGTCCGTTTTGGTCATCGATAATATTCTGCAGTTGATTCAGGATTACAATTGGAGGGATGATACCCCATTTTTCACGCTCTTCCAGTTCGATAAAGAGATTTTCGAAATATGTCGAGAGCTGATCCATTCGAGAGAGGTAGTCTTCTGCATCCTGCCTCGTCTGAAGCGAGTGATTTTCGGTGAATAGATTAATGAGTTGATAGTGAAATCCGAAAAGATGATTGAGCTTATAATAATTGTAACGATACCTGTCAGAATCACAGACATCCTGCAAATAATGCTGAAAAACAGCGAGTTCCAGTTCATCATCAGATGACAGATCGTTACATTCCTTTGATAGCTCGAGATAGTCTTTTACTACGTTCAGCTCATGCTGGTAAGCAGCTTCGGTATTATCAGTTAGTTTTGATTTATCATAGCGATAAGAACCTTGAGGATCTAATCCAAGATGACTGGCTGTATTGGGATTAAGCTCAATGATGGTTCGGAAATAGTCATCAATAAGCTGATTAAGATTAGTTGGTTTTTGGACAGATAATTCTTGCGCGTGACAGGAAACTGCTATGATGAACCATAACAGACAGATCATTTTTTTCATTGTTACCCCTATGTAAGACCTCTGTAAATTTTTGCTTTTATGTAATTGATCGTTTATTACAAAATCATGTTCTTAGTGTAAAGATTATAATAATATCCCTCATTTTTCATGAGTTCATCATGGCTGCCCTGTTCAACGATCTCACCTTTATTCATCACATACAGCAGATCTGCTTTTCGCACCGTTGAGAGTCGGTGAGCAATGATGATCGTTGTGCGGTTATGTGCCAGTTCTTCCATCGCTTGCTGAATATATGCTTCGGATTCTGTATCTAATGATGATGTTGCTTCATCAAAAATAAGAATGGGCGGATTTTTCAGGAATACGCGCGCAATAGAGATTCGCTGTTTCTGTCCACCCGAGAGCATCACTCCTCTTTCACCGGTTAACGTATCAAATCCATCCGGAAGTGACTCGACGAAATCAAGTATATTTGCTTTTCGTGCTGCATCGATCAGTTCTTCTTCAGTTGCACCAGGATCGCCATAGAGAATATTTTCCCGAATCGTAGAATCAAATAAAAATACACTTTGCTGCACAAGTCCGATATTTTCTCTCAGAGATTTCTGTTTTATATCAACAATATTATGTTCGTCGATACATATGCACCCTTCCTGGATTTCATAAAATCTTGGAATGAGTGAAGCTAGCGTTGTTTTGCCTGCACCGGATTCTCCAACCAATGCGACTGTCCTACCTGCAGGAATCTCAATATCAATATTTCTGAGAATCCAATCCTCACAATTATTGTATTTGAAAGACATATTCCGCACATCTATCTGACCTTTGACATTATGCAGGTCTTTGGCATCCTTTTTGTCATTGATATCCGGTTCTATGTCCATGATCTCTATGAATCGCTCGAAAGCTGCACTTCCCTGCTGGAACTGTTCGGTAAAATGGATCAAACGTTCGATCGGTTTAAGAATAAAATTGATATAAAGTGTAAATGCAAGCAGATCAATAACATCGATCTTACCAAGGAAGATAAGATATACACCACCGCCAATCACAGCAAGATAATAAAAATCCGTCAGGAATGTCATACCGGCAAAATATGTACTCATGATCTTATACATCTTCTCTTTTGCCATCTTGAAAGTGAAATTGATATGCTCGAATTTCTCCATTTCCAGCAGCTCATTGGTAAACGATTTCACTTCACGAATGCCCTGTACCGAATTCTCGACGCTGCTGTTTATATCAGCTATTCGTTTACGAACAAGACGGAATCCACCTTTCATCCTTCTGCCATACGTAAGACCCCAAACAAGCAGAATGGGAAGAGGAACAAGTGCAATAATTGCAAGTGCTACGCTGTAATAGAACATCGCAATGAAAGAACCAATAATGATGAATACTGAGATTATCAGATCTTCCGGCGCGTGATGAGCAACTTCGGCAATCATGTTCAGGTCATTCGAGATACGTGACATGATGTGCCCGGTCTTGACCGTATCAAAATAGTTGAATGAGAGTTTCTGCAAATGTGTAAAGATATCGGTTCGCATATCGGTTTCCATGCGTACACCCATGATATGTCCCCAGCGGATACGAATGTAGGTAAAGATCGTTTTGAAGATCATTATCCCAGCCATGACAGCCAGTAACATGATAATGCCCTGCAAATCTTTATTCGGAATGTAGGTTTTGAGCAAATCTCGTGTTATGATCGGATAAAAAACAGAGAGGATGGCAGCCACAAATGCTACGGACATGTCCAGGATGAAAAGCCATTTATGCGGTTTGTAATATGGAATAAAACGTTTGATCATTAATAATCCTGAAATTATTTTTTCCCAATACCTTTTGGGCTTGATGTTTATGTCGAGTTTTGTATCTTTATAAGTACGCAGATCTAGGTTGATGATTTAGATTTTAAGAGGAATATATTTATTGCTTTTTGTGGTCATTTTTACAGCGTATACACATATAACATTTATTGGTTTCTGAGAAATTTGACATCCTCAAAATAATTTTTTCTGCTGTCCCCAATATTACTAAATATTGGAGAAAAGAAACATGTTAGACAAAAAAGCAGATTTAGCAGGACCAGGAATCAGCACATATGAAAAAGTAGAACAAATACTTCCTGATGATTACAAATCCTTGCTGACTCCAAGAGAAACAATGATTGCCTTATACGAAATGAAAAGGTATATCGAAGAAAATCTTTGCAAAGAACTGAACTTGATCATGGTTCAGGTTCCTCTTATTGTCGATGTTCGAAGTGGTGTGAATGACTATCTAGATAGAGACGGTTCACGATCCCCGGTTCAGTTCCCATGCGGACTTGGTCTTGATAAACCGATCCAGGCACAAGTAGTTCAGGCAGCCACAAAATGGAAAAGGCTTGCTCTTAAAGAATTCGATTGTAAGCCGGGAGAAGGTATTAACACAGACATGCGTGCAGTAAGAAAAGACTACTTCCTCGATCATGACCACTCATCCTATGTCGATCAGTGGGACTGGGAAAAAGTTATTACTGCTGATGATAGGAATCTTGAATTCCTGAAAACCGTCGTTAAAAAGATTTGGAAGGTTCTCCGCGGTGCTGGAAAGCATGCACAGGAGATGTTCCCGAAACTTAAAGACAGCAGATATCCAGACTTCCCCGAAGAACTTAAATTCATCCATGCTGAAGAAATCCTTGAAATGTATCCTGATCTTCCTCGTAAGCAACGTGAAACAGAGATTATCAAAAAATATCCCGGTGTGTTCATTATCGGAATCGGCTGGGTGCTGAAGGATGGCTATCCTCATGAGATGAGAGCAGCAGACTATGATGATTGGGTAACTGAGACAACAGGTCCCGACGGAATGCAAACTCATGGACTGAATGGTGACATCCTTGTATGGAATCCTGTAACCAAACGTCGTCATGAGCTTTCTTCAATGGGTATCCGTGTTACAAAAGACACTCTCAAAGAACAGCTTAAGATCTCAGGTCAGCTTGATTTCTTGGATCTTCCCTATCATCAAGCAATTCTTAATGACCAGATTCCTTTGAGCATTGGCGGCGGTATCGGACAGGCACGTACCTATATGTACTTCCTCAGAAAAGCCCACCTCGGTGAAGTTACCGTAACCGTATGGCCCGACAAACTGAAAGAAATTTGTGCAAAGAAAAACATCTTTGTGCTCGAATAAACAATATTCGTTATAAAATACATCGACCGTAAGTCATGCTTTCGGTCGTTTTTTTTGTTTAAGAATTGTCAGCATTCCAAAAATTATGTAATATTTAGCTTCATTTTTTTTTGCCTGGCACTTGTCATTGAATGAAGCCGGGTGCATTTCGTGGTTAAATTTTTCTTTATGAAATCTTAAAACTTTACCTCTACCCTTACCGCATATTCCAGATCGGGTACTATGTCTAAATCGTTTTTGTATGAAAAATATCGAGCATACGTAATGAGATCTATATTCTGCAAGATATTGTAGAAGAACTGCCCCATATATATGACCATTTGATTGTCTTGTCCGATATCACTCCCTATCACATGTGTAGAAACATTCATAAGATCGTTTATAACATATTGGAAGGACAAGAATAGATTATGTTTCCCCCATTCATTTTGTATATTGCTGTTTTTGTAATAATATTCAGTTGTAAAAATATACGTATTGTCGATCGAATAATCAAGTCCGAGCATTCCTTCAAAATATTTATCCGAATAATCGTTTGCGAAATGTTCAACGAGTTCTCCATACACGCCAAAGAAAGCATCACCCTTAAATGACAGTCCGGCAATCAACTCTTCTGCTCTATGCTTATAAATCGTATTGAGTGCGAAATCAAATCCCATGGTATTCAAATAGCCACGAACTGCTGTCGAATACTCATGATTTTTTCTTGGAAGTTCAGTTATCAGATCAAGCCCGGAAAGGAATGAAAACGGTATCTTTATCGCAGCTATATCGCTGCCGTGTCGTTCAAAATTGATATTTGTCACATCGACTGTCGAGAACATATCGATTGGAGAGAAAACGACTCCCTTTCCATAATTGATAATCTGCCTTCCAAGAGAGATATCAGCAAATGGCAAATACACAGAAACGTATAATTTCCTGATGTCGAGTAGAACGGGCGTATTCCCATAAACAAAGAGCGGATAATATGGTGTTGAGAGTGTATTCGACGTATCGTTCAAATCCTGAAATTGGTCTGCTGTATAACCAAAAGGTATGATCAGGTCGAGATTACCAACGATCTTTGCATAACGCTTGTTCCTGTTCTGGAAATTCAACCGAAACGTATTCATTGCACCGATCTTGAGAGAGTCTTTTTCATTATTCAGGTAGTGATATCCACTGAGATCGATAAAATTCGAACCCCATATTTGTAAACCCGATTGAGTATCAGCAAAGAGACTTGATGTTAGCATAACAAGTAATAAAATTTTGAATCCATATTTTTTCATAACTGACCCTAATGCTTTAAATATCTTAAGCTAAACATATCATCAGGTAGATCAACATCAAAGGCAATATCCTCGAGTTCGAAAACCGTTTTGCTGTTCTTTCTCAGTTTATTCACCATCTCAGACTTCACAGGAAAATATCGATTCCCAAACTGTTTGATCTCCAACACATTCATCTCTTTCAGAAGCCGACCTGATTTTGCAAACATCTCTTCTTTCCATGGGACGTAGAGTTCCTGATCGACCCACATTTCTCGAGAATAATACGGCACATCTTTTATCTTTGCATCGAGCTTCAGCACCCAGCATACATGACCATTCAGTGTATCCTGTCTCGCAATTTGTACATTGTATTTCTCAGCGATCTTGCTTGCTTCAAGAGCATCTTCATAGGAAAAATCACTGCCCATCATACCTTCCTTAAGCATGTGTCCCGATATTTTAACCACCTCTTCTTCACCTGGAAAATAAATCCACAATTCATCATCCATCATCAAATATTTGGTGCCGAAATCCTCTGGATTGTTAAATTCGACCAACGCTTTGTGACCATCAGTTTTTGCCTGAGTCGTCATCTTTTTCGTTCTCACCTCATCATTAATGTGAATGGTCATCGTGCCTGTGTATTCAATCGTTCTGTAAAACTCATTTTCATCGATTCTTTGTAGAATTTCAAGGCCTGTAAGGAACAAATTTTGTCCAAACAGATAACCTGAAATCAATATAAAGATCAACATCGCAGTTATTTTTTTCATGATAACTCCTTTTTATACGCTTTTCAATGAATCGACGATCTTCATCTTTTCAGCTCTTCTGGATGGGAAGAATGATACGATCGTCGAAACGATCGTGCCCAGTAAGACTGCAATAATAAAATTGAGAATATTTATTTTGAGATAGATAATATTACTCATGGGGAACTCAATAGCACCCATCATCTTTGAGAAATCAATGCCATGATAGTGCAGGAAGGTCACAATACCAATTCCGATGATCGCACCAACAACACTTCCCATAAATCCGAGCAGCATGCCTTCATTCACGAACATGGAAAGTACCTGACCATTGGTAAATCCCATCGATTTGATGATACCGATCTCTTTTCGTCGCTCGAGAACAACCATCATCAGTATGTTTGCAATAATGAATGCACCGAGAAAAGCTATGATAATATAGATCCAGTTGTAGATACTTTTTGCCATATCAACCCACATTGCATATCCGCCAATCTCAGACCATGCCGAAGCGATGACATCATACTTTGCCACTTTCGATGAAATATCTTCAGCTAACTTCTCTGATTCGTGATAGTTATCCAGCATGATCACGATCTGCTGTGCTTCACCCGGCATACGAAGTAAATCCTGCGCACCTTCAAGCGGTATCTGGAACAGCTTCTCATCATACAATGTAAGTCCAGTTTCAAAGATACCGACGATCGTGAATTTCTTCAGATGAAGAGCATAGTCGCTTCCCTGTGTCATAACGCTTATCTTATCACCAAGTGTATAACCAAGGTCATCAGCCAAAATCTTACCTACAATTGCTTCATCATCATTTTGCAGGTACCTACCTCCAGGCAGAAGTGATTTCTGAAGCATGAGTAAATTTTTCTCAATTTCAGGATCACCTGCATAGGCAACTGCCTGTTTGTTATTACCATCGTTTGTCAGCAACACCCCAAAAGTGATCCTCTGGCTGATCGACTTTATCTTTTTGTTCAGTGATTCATCATCAGTAATTGCTTTTATGATCTGTTCTGGATTTTGTATATTCTCTGTAACTGGAAAGAATTTTGCTCGTTCCTCAAATCCTTTAGTTGCAATTCTGATATGTCCGGTCTCATTTTTCGTATAATTATGAACAAGGTTATCAAGAAAACCACCGATCAATCCCTGGAGAAATATGATCAACATAATAGACAGCATGACTGAAATGACTGCAAGCAGGGAGCGGCGTTTATTTCTTCCCACATTTCTTAATGCAAATTTCTGTATAAATGACATAGTGAACTCCTTACACGAAACGCAGCGCTTTAGTCACTTCCATTCGCGAAGCCATTCTTGAAGGAAGGTAACTTGCAGCAAGTGCAACGACAAGACCAAAACAGAATGCAAAGACGATGGCACCAATATTCCATTCACCGTAAAGAACTCCCCAATAAGGTATGCCGCTGCTCTGGAAACCAGCAAATTTATCCAATGGAAAACCTACAATTACAAGATACAGATTCACACCACATCCAAGAGTAACACCCATGATGCTTCCAAAAAATCCAATGATCAATCCTTCCCACAGGAAGAGTTTAACGATCTCTTTTCTTTCAAATCCCTGCGCCCGAAGCACACCGATCTCCCGGATGCGCTCGTAAACACTCATGAGAACTGAATTGAAAATGCCGACCGCAGCGATTGCCAGGATGATCAGCATAATGATAGATCCAAAAACTTGTTTCTGCTCTGTGATTCCGAGAAACGCCTGTGCCATTTCCTCAAAGGTTTCGATGTGAAGTTCAGGATACGATTGCTGAAGCGTCGTTGCAAGATCGTTCACATCATTTGTAAACCGATCAAAGTTAACTCGTCTCTCAACTGCAACATCCACTTCAGTAACAAGATTTTCAAGATCAAGAAAGTCATTTGCGGTTTGGTAGCTGATCAAAGCAGTATTGAGATTGATATTGGGGTCAGTTGTACCAAGCAAACCGGTAATATAGAACTCATCAGCATTACGGCTGTCGAATTTGGTAAGAGCATAGAGTGTTATGTAGTCACCGGCTTCAACGCCCATTTCCTCTGCCAGGTCTTTTCCGAGTACGATCTCATTATCCTGCTCGTTCGAAAGAAATTCCCCAATAATGTATTTGTCAAAACCAAAAACTGTCATATCTGTATCAACATTGATGACCTGCCCCATTACCGGCATGATGTCTTCCCAATTCGAGAGTTGTCCGAGAAATTGCGTTCGCGGTGTCACTCCAATGACATCCGATTGATCTTTTATAAATGAAATCAGCATATCTGCATTTGTAATTCCATATTTTAGGGGAAGTGCTTCCTTTTCTTCATGATACTTTTCTGTTGAAATCTTTATTGAAGCAGTACTGAGATCAATGAGATTATCGATATTTGCCCGATTCATACCGGTCATAACTGAATTCATCAAAATATAGATAGCAAGTCCGACAGCGATCACAAGGGCAGAAAGAAAGGTGCGTCTCTTGTTCCTGCGAACATTGCGCCATGCGATCTTATTAAGCGTTGCCATGATTCTTCCTTTCGTCTTTTGCTATCATGCCGTCTCTAAGGATTATGACTCGCTTTGCATGTTTCTCCACCAACCGGTCATGAGTTGAGAAAATGAAAGTGGTATGTATCTCCTCATTCATTTTCTGCATAACGGATATGATATCTTCGGACATTTCAGAATCGAGATTTGCTGTGGGTTCATCTGCTAGTACTACAAGCGGATTTTTCACCAATGCACGTGCAATTGCAACGCGTTGCTCTTGACCGCCCGAAAGTTCGCGTGGGAATCGATCAGCCATATCTTCGAGTCCAACGATCTCGATGATCTTCATCGCTTTGTCCTGGATCTCTTTTTTGCTGAACTTCTTTTCGATGATGAGCGGAAGTTCCACGTTCTCCCGAGTCGTCAATACAGGTATCAGGTTATAGGATTGAAAGATGAATGAGATATTTTCTTTTCGGTAATAGGTCTTTTCTTTATCAGAAAGTGTTGTCAGATCATTTCCATTGTACAGCACTCTTCCATCTGTTGGTGTATCGATACACCCTATGATATTAAGCAACGTTGATTTCCCGCTTCCGGATGGACCGACTATCGAAAGGAAATCTCCTTTTTCAATAATCAGATCGACTCCACGGAGTGCAGGAATGATCTGCTCCCCTTTTGTGTAATTTTTAGTTACGCCTTGTAATTCGAGTAATGGCATTTAAACCTCCTATGTGGTAAAAAAATCTCGAACCTGCTGTTCGTTCGCAAGTGAAAGTGTGCCTTTTTCAGCACCGATCATTCGTTCTATCACGCTTTCGAAACCTTTGAGATGATTAATGAAAACATCAACTTCTACACGTCCTTCTTCGATATCGATGATCGTTTTGGTTAAATATCTATTCAAGTAACCTGAAAGACCTATAATGTATATCGCAACTTCGTCGGGATACTCACAGTTAAAGCAATTCTGCAGAACACCTTCTTTGATTATTGTTGATAGTACAGGAGAAAGAAAATCAATGGATCGTGCCACCATCTTCTGATGGAGAATGACATTCTCGTCTCGTGTCATCACCTTGAGCAAGTCTATCATGAATTCTCTTCTTTCAAATTTGATCTGCCCAATAGCCTTGAAAACCATATTGAATTTTTGTATAGGTGTTAAATCTGAATTCAGAAGAATTGGCTGAACAGCATCCTTCATCTGGAAGATTAATCGCTCGACCACAGCATCGAGGAGCTCATATTTTGATTTAAAATAATGATATATTGTTCCCTTAGCAATACCGATTTCATCGATGATCTGGTTGATAGAAGTTTTATCAAAACCCTGTGTGTAGAACAGGTTCTGAGCTACGTCGAGGATCTCGTTCTTTCGAGCTTCATGTTTCTTAACGATTCGAGCCATTATACTCCTTGATTTATATTCGACCGACCGTCGGTCACTTTTTTAGAACATGAATTTTATTTGTCAAATATTTTTATTCTTGACACAAAATCATAACAATTATTTAAATTTTTTTATATATTAAAATTCCCTAGGAGGACAACATGAAAACTAAATTTGTAAACCTTGTTTTCCATTCAATTCCCTTAAAAATAATTATAGCAATACTGATTATTCTATCGTTTCTATACGTTCTTTCCTGTGAAAAAGTAACGAAATATCTTACTGATGACAAAATCAGTGGGAAATACGCTTTCACATTAACCGGAATAAATAGTTATCAGGATACCACAATGATCAAAGGAAAACGCGGTACCGAGTATCCGGAATATAGTACAACCTACGATGATGTTTATCTATATGAAGATGGTGAAGGTAATATTGTCGGTAATTGTAAAATCTGGAAAATACAAGGCACTAGAGACGGTCAGGATGTGGAATTGGATCTTTATATTCATCCGCAGGGAACTTTAAATTTGGATGAATCTATTGATAATATGCAGAAATTTACGACAATGAACTTAACTATAGATGATTTCGGAAACCTGGAAGGTGATGGGATGTACTATCCTTATGAATATTATCCGGAAATCGAGAATGAGACCTATTCTGTTTCTGCGAATAAAATCGAAGAACTCTCTTCCTTTGAAGAAATTAATACTCGTTTTTGTTTTTGTGATGTTATCTCAAGCATATCCTCTTTTCTGATATCATGTCTTACTGATGGAATTTTCAGACCTATCGGTAATTGCTATCTCCATAAAGATGGAGGAGGATATTATATTTTCGGACACGAAGGACCTGGCAGTATCTTGCCAGCTTATACTCAAACCGTTTATTTTCCATTTGAGTGGTCCTGGTGCAAAGTGAGAGCATATCATTTCGAGATAAGTCTTGAGGGAGAAACTCTTACTTATGAAGTTTTGAAAACTACTATGGAAGCATTGGATAAAAAACTAGAAAATTTCACATCTGAATTGGGATTTGATAATTTACAAGCTCTTTTCGATGCAATGGATGATTTTTACAACGAATTTGGAGGATTTGCAATTAGTACCGCTTATGACACTCATACTCATAATCTTTCAATTTACGTAAATCAAGATTCTAAACGAAATGAAGAAGCAAAACATCATATATTCATTCAAACTATTGCCGATGCTTTCAATCCACATGTTGGTAATGTTTATATATATTCTGGTCATCATATTCATGACTCGTGGCATTTGAGACGAAGCGATTTCGGTGTGTGTAATTCTCAGCTTCTTATAATGTATCTTATTGGAACTAATAAAGTAAATTACGATTAATAATAAATCCATTTCGTAAGATAACATGAACACAAAACTAACAGATAAGTTTTTACATTCCTCTTCCTTGAAAATAGTACTTTTTATTATAGTAACTTCTCTAATATTAACTATCCTCTCCTGCGAAAAAGTTACTAAATATCTTACTGATGATAAACTCAATGGTAAGTACACTTTTACGTTAACTGGGCTGGAAAGTTACCAAGACAAAACTTTGATCAAAGGTATGCGCGGAACAGACTTTCCTGAATATAGTACATCTTATGAAGATTTTTATCTCTACGAGGATGATGATGGAAATCTAACCGGTAACTGCAAGATCTGGAAACTGAGTGGTGAAAGAAATGATAATGAGATTGTGCTCAATCTGTATATTAATCCTCAAGGAACAATTTATAACGATCCCCCTATCGACAGTATGCATCTTTTTTCAACAATGAATCTTACCGTAAATGATTTTGGAAATCTCGAAGGTGAAGGATATTATCATGCATACGAATACTATCCAGAGATCGTTAATGAAACCTTCAGTGTTGTAGCAAATAAGATCAATGACCTGAAACAAATAGAAGATGAATCAGGTTGCACTAAATTTTCATTTTGTGATATTATTAAGGACATAGATTCTTTCCTCATCAAGCATTGGTTACACAACAAGTTCCGTCGCATGCATAGTTGTGATCTTCATAAAAATGGAGGTGGCTATTATGTATTTGGAAATGAAGGACCTGGTGAATACTATTCACTCGCTACAGTCTCTGCATATTTTCCATGGGAATATTCCTGGTGTAAGGTGAGAAGATACCATTTCACCATTGAAATGAAAGATGAGTTCATAAGTTATGATGACCTTAGAATAAAGGTTCAGGATCTCGATAATTCAATAGATGGTTTTGCAAAAGGACTTGGATTTGAGAGTATCGATGAATTATTACAACTGATGGATGGTTTTCATCAGAATTTTGGTGGTTTTGCCTTCGCTGCTATGGATGATTCTCATACTCATAATTCATCACTGTATGTATTTCATACAGAAGGGAGTAACGACGCTGCAAAAGATCATGAATTTACTCAAAAAATAAAAAAATCGATGGAATCGAATTCTAGCGGTGTTTGGTTATATGCATCAACTGGAGATATAAGTGACCATTGGCATCTGAGAAGAAGCCAAATTGGTGTATGTAATTCAATACTTTCAATGGCATATTTATTTGGGACACACAAGGTTAATTTTGATTAATTATAAATTCGTAAAATAATCTAAAATCCTATCGAGCATTCCTTCCCGTTTTATTTGTGAGATTGATAATACTTCTGAGAACTCAATCCACTTAACTGGTTTAATACCACACAGCTTCAAGCTGCCATTTATCACAGTGTGCTTTATAGGTGCTTTTCCTATGAGATTATAGAAAATTTTCGGGCTATTCATTGTTGAAATAACAGTCGCGGATTTTCCTTTCAGCTTCCCTTGGGGCCATTTTCCCTTGAA
Organism: Candidatus Cloacimonadota bacterium; assembly: GCA_016932035.1. Lineage (NCBI taxonomy): Bacteria > Pseudomonadati > Candidatus Cloacimonadota > Candidatus Cloacimonadota bacterium. The sequence goes on along the minus strand of JAFGDR010000009.1, from coordinate 38,502 downwards.
GTCATATGTTTGTTTTTTTAACAATACTTTATCAAAGAAACCTTTCAGGATTGCAGGCACACCTCCCCACCAGATCGGAAAGATAAACACAAGATGGTCAGCTGCTTTAATTTTTGTGAGATACTCCCCCACCATGGGATCGAGATACTCACCCTCAGGATATTTTTCCAACTCTTCACGGGTTAGAACGGGATTGAATCCCTCTCCATTCAGATCAATAAGCTCATACTGATGACCAGCATGGTTTAGCCCTTCGATCGTATTGGTAAGTATCGCTTTATTAAAGCTTCCTTCATAAGGATGCGCATAAATAATCAGTACATTCATTATACTCCTAGATGTGTAAAGTTGCTACGAAATTCGAGATAAATAACTTACTCCAATTTGAGATCGGATAGCTTCAAGAAGTCTGTCTGGCTCATCGGTACCGATGCGGAAAACTCTTCCGTTGTTTAGTTTAAGTTCTATGGCATCAAATCCCGCAACATTCCACATTTGACCACCCGGAATGAGTCTGATGCCAAATCCGTAGAACCATTTATTTCTTACTTTTTCGGCAGATTGAATCATTCTTAGGTAGATAATTTTCCTAATAAGACCATACCCAAAAGCAACTTTTACCTTTTCCTGATCGATATTCACAGTTAATGAATTGAAGAGATACAGCGCACAGATCATGAGGACCATAACCACAGCTCCAATCCAGTTGAATCCATACATATACATAAGAAAGAGCATGAACAGCAGTACAAAGATGATGATATACATCAATATTTTACTCCGTTGGGTATGCTGATATGAAATCATAGCTTACTCCTTTTATTTTCCTGAAACAGTGATCCCCTTCACCTGCATCCAGGGGTACATGGCACTCCCATAATCGATTCTTTCTTTCGATATATTTACAATATTTTGGATTATCTCTGCAATGTTTCCAGAAACCATGGTTTCAGCAACCGGTTTTTCTATTTTTCCATTTTCGATCACATAACTGTTCTTGGCAACTCCGGAAAAATCTCCATTATCACTCGGATTGCCCCCGGAAAATCTGCATAACAATAATCCTTTATCAATTGATGAAACCATCTCATTAAATGATGCAGTGCCAGGTTCGAGAATGTAGCACCCACCGCTGTTTACTGCTTTGGGTTTTCCCGTTTTTTTGGCACCATATTGTGACAGAAGAAATGATCGAAGTATCCCTTTATCAATAATCGTCATGTTTTGTGCTTCATAACCATCAGTCGTGAAGAAATAATTCTTTGCCATTTCCGGCGATCGGGGTGATGAATGAAGGGTGAACATCTCATGTGCAATCTTCTCATTCAGTTTATCCTTATAGATGGAGCTTCCGGATATAAGAGAATAATCTGATAAATACGCGGTAATATAATGGATAAATGATGAAAGACAGTCCGGAGTAATAATCACATCACAAACCATTTTGCCCGGAAAAGCCGAAGTATGTATCTGCTCACCGGACTGTTTGAGAAGCGCATCGACAGAAGCAAACTCATGCAGAGATTTGTCGATCTCTTTCATTGAGCATCCCGAATAATTGAACGATGATGCCTTCTCGCCTTCTTTTGATGTGAACATAACCGAAAATGAATAGACACCTCTGTTTCCTGCAAAATCAACACCATTTGAGTTTTGGATAAGTATATTCGATTGCGTAAAATCGATGATCGCCTGTTCTATTACTGTTTTCGGATAGTGGTCTTTTTCATACAGAACAAAATCATGCAAACGGTCATACATAAGATCGAGGTCCGGATTTTCTCTTCCTGCAGTGAATTCTTTCGGAGGCTGTTTTTCTGCAATATCATTTGCAGTATCTGGCAGGGAGGACTGAGCAAGTTCGATCACCTGGTCAACTGCTTTATCTATTGATTCGGTATCTTTTTTATTGAGTTTGAGAACGCCTTTTTGATCATTGATAATTGCCTTAAGCATAAGACTGGTATCGAAGGTCGTTCTCAAGAGGGTCATCTCTCCGGCATCGACATTGAGTTCGTGTTTTTTATTGAATTTGAGATAGCACTGAGCTTTCTGAGCACCTTTTGCCATCATGCGGTCGATACAATATTTAACGAGTTCTCTATCAGTTTTCATTATTTACCTCCAATGTTCACTTTGCATTTTACTGCTGGACCACCCATACCAACAGGAATGAGCTGTTTTTTTCCGCACATGCCGCCACATGACCAGACCATATCATCAGAGATCATAGAGATAGTTTTGAGCATATCAAATGCTACACCAGAGATGGTTGTATCCTTTAAAGCACGACCGAGTTTACCATTTTTGATCTCATACCCTTTAACAATACCGAACATGAATTCACTGGTTGAATCTGCTTGTCCGTTCGAAGCCTGCATAAGATAATATCCATCATCGATCGATGCGATCATATCTTGGAGTTTATCTTTACCTGGGACTATTGCAGTATTTCTCATACGTATGATCGGTTCATCAGAATAGGTATATGCACGAGCATTGCCATTCGGTTTCACGCCAAAGTGCTGAGCACTTTCTTTATTATGCATAAATGTTTTTAAGATACCGTTCTCAATAAGGACTGCATCCTCTGCCTTCGTTCCTTCATCATCAACAAAAACAGGAATTGGACACATCTGCCCCAGAGCAGTATTAGCAAAATCGACCATTGTCAGGTTTGGATTCGCTACCTGTTTATTCAGATAATCTGCTGCAACAGAACCACCGAGAACAATATCAGCTTCCACGGTATGCCCGATTGCTTCATGTGAGAGAATTCCTGCAAGATCAGGGGCAAAGATACAATCTGCAACACCTGCTTTTGCATACACTCCTTCAGATTTTTTCTTCAAATGATCATACTGGATCTGTAATTTCTCGAAGATATCATCTGGTTTATCAAAAATATCTTCAAACTGCCCGAATCCACCATGAACTTCATACAACTCGAAAGGTTGACCATCTTTGACCAAACTCATTACAATATAAATGATCGACCTCGGTATCATAGAATACGAATGGGAACCTTCAGACGTTAGTAATGCTTTTTCCATTTCAAGACATCTATACATTGTCGTTCTTGCAGTCAGATCGCTATACGTTTTTCCGATATGATCATCCACTTCTTTCAGAAAATCGATCATCTCTTTCTGCGTTTTTCTCTGCTTATCGGTCATGAAATCTTTCTCAGCAGTACCGATCGTTTTGGGAAGGGGTTCTTTATTTTTGCGTTCCCTATCGTTAAGGTACAACGCATTTTCTGTAGCTGCTTGTATAACATCTTTTACGGTTTCATCAGAAATTGTCGGGTTTGATGAAAATCCCCAAACGCCTTTTTTGTAGACACGAGCAGAAACACCACTTTCAGAACTCTTATTGTTGCCCATGATGTCACCATTGACAACCGATATTGAACAATTCCTGTTTTCCTGAACACGTAGTTCGGTATATTCAGAAAATAATTTGTTATATTTTGATATATTTTTCTCGATCATGAAAACTCCTCAAATCCTAAATAATATCTTTTCATTTTTGAACATTTTGAGCATGAAATAAATAAGTATTCCAGCAAATATCAAGCTCGAAATTGCAGCGATAAAAACATCACCCCATGTAGATGCTTTGATGAATATGGATTTCATTGCTACGACTGTGTTGATAATTGGAGCATAATGCATCCAAACGGGTACTGTCTCTCCCATCGAACTCGAACCGATACTCAGTATCAGTACAAGCATATATAACGGCATAACTAATCCGGCAGCTTCTTTTGAATTACGGGCATAGGTTGCACAGATCAAAACCAAAGAGACAAGTAAAATTGCGACTGGTATGAGCAGTACAGCCAGTTGTAATATCTGTCCGGCACCAAGAACGAAATCAGACATTTCTGCAGATGAACGGAACAGATCTTTCAAGAAATATCTTCCAGCAATCATCAAACCAACAACAGAACTCAGAGCACTTGCAAATGATGCACATACAACTGCCAGCAGTTTCCCGAGAATGATCGATGCCCGGCCAACCTGGTTTACGAGTAAAATTGCAAGTGTACCGCGTTCCTTTTCACCAGAGACCGTATCGATACCTACCTGCATTGAACTTACAAAAAGGTATAGAATGATGATGAAAGGAAGCAGAACTCCAAATGCTTTTCCAACCTCACTTCCCTTTTTTGCAAGATTTACTTCTGTGGGTTCAATGGTTCGATTTGCAGTAACTGGTGTAAGTATCTCAGTAGGAATATTAAGTGTTTCCAGTCTCACAATAATAAGAGAATCTGCCAGAGAAGCTATTGCATCCTGTGTCCTGCGATAGAAATAGCTGGAATAATCAGACGCTCCATTGTAATATATGTGGATATCAAAAGGCTGAATCGCATCAAAAGCAAAGTCCATGTCATCAGGAAAAGTAATAAGCAGTTGTGCCTCTTTCTCTGTAATAAGGTCTTTAGCGAACTGAATATCCGATTCGGAAATCTCATTGATCTTTGCATTGATCTGTTCATCGATTATACTTACAAACTCCTGGTAAATCGGTGACTCTTTCTGCTCTAATGGAACAATAAAAATCGAGCCATGATACGTTCGTATATCCTTTGAACGAGACTGGCTGATTTTGCCCATAACTGTGTATAAAAGCGGAAGCATGAGCAGTGGAAGAACAACCATAAAGAATACTGTTCTCTTATCTGTAAAAAGCCGTTTAAGCTCTTTCTTCATAATGATATAGGCATCACTAAACATCCTGCACCTCCAGATACTTAAAGAACACATCTTCGAGATTACGTGCTTTGTTCTCAGTTATGATCTCCTGAAGCGTTCCATCTTCTTTTATCAAGCCATCGATGAGGATCCCGATCTTATCGCAGATCTGTTCAGCTACACTCATAATATGAGTGGATATCAGCACAGTCTTTCCTTCTTTAGCATATTTGATGAGGAAATCAGTAACATTTTTTGCTGTGATGACATCCAAACCATTAGTCGGCTCATCAAAAATAATGACATCAGGATTATGAATAAGACTGATTGCAATCGATGTTTTCTGTTTCATGCCGGTAGAGAGCTTATCGATCTTCTTATACCTGAACTCCTCCATGTGCAGCTCTTTTACAAGAACTTCTTTCCGTTCTGCTATTGCTTCGGGAGTCATCTTGTTCAAGCGACCAAAATAATCCATCATATAATCCGGTGTAAAGAAGCCGTCGAGTTTCATATCACTCGTCAAAAAACCAATGATCGATCGGACTCTCTTATCGTCCTTCTGTACGTCATAATCATTCACTGTAATTGTACCTGACGTTGGCTTAATGAGTGTCGATATACACCGTAGTGTGGTTGTCTTACCGGCACCGTTTGGACCGAGTAAACCATAGATCTCACCCGGTTTGCATACAAAGCTGATACCCTTAAGAGCTTCCTTGTACGAGACTGATCCCTTCTTTTTGTTTTCAAAGACCTTTTTCAGGTCATGAATAATGATCATCAGACCTCCTGTTGGATAATATTCATTTATTGTAAAGGAGCAAATGCTTCAATTTTGCGTCAAGGAAAAACAATATCCAATACTCAATATCCAATGACCAATGAAGAAGTGGCTGAACATGTTCAGCCATCACAAAATATTATTTTTTGAGTCACAAGTTTTCCATTGAATCTGTCATAACATAAATATCATTTTAGCCAATCGAAAATAGTAAGATATATAAATATTGACGGATAATATCTTGAATTCCCTAATTTCTGAGAATTATCAAAATATAAAGCTAGGAGCAAAAATGAAAAAACAAAAGAACTTCATACAGTTTATACGATCATTTTGTATTTTAATAAGTATTCTCATTTTTAGTGTTGCGTTGTATGCTCAAGATGCAGAATATCAGTATGAAGAAACACAACAGTTAGTACAGCTCGTGAATGATGCCGCTGCATTGATCGAAGAAAAAGGCGAAGATGCATTTACCGATTTTGCAGTACAGGATTCCAAATGGCGTCACGATGATAAGTACATCTTCACTATCGATCCTGAAGGAATGGTATATGCTCATGCGAATGCTGCGTTAGTCGGCACCAATGTAATGGAACTAACTGACGTAAATGGAAAACCTTTTATCAAATGGTTTATTCGCGAAGTAGCAAACGGTGACAGCGCAGGATGGTCGTATTATTTATGGAAGGTTCCCGGTCAGGATGAAGATCAATACGATCCAACCTGGAAAACAACCTATGTTTGTTCAGCAGTCGCACCTTCTGGAATAAAATACATTGTCGGATGCGGTCTTTACAACATGAAAATGGAACGAGCATTTGTTGTGGATCAAGTGAACGAAGCAGCTGATATGATTGAAGGAGAAGGTATAGCAGCTTTTGATGAATTAAGAGATCCAACTTCCGAATTTATTTTCAACGATAATTATGTTTTTGTCCTCGATAATGAAGGAACATTGCTCGTGCATCCTGAACTTGATGGAACAAATCTTTATGATACTCAGGATGAAGAAGGTAAATATTTCATACGAGAAATGATTGAAGTTGGAAATGAAAAGGGATGCGGATGGGTAGATTATTTTTGGAATAAACCCGGTGAAGACAAGGTATCAGAAAAATCATCATATATAAAACAGGTAGAAGTTGATGGTGAAACTCTTATCGTTGGTGTGGGTGTGTATTTGGATTAAACATATTCTTTTGATATAATAGGGGCTGAATATATTCAGCCCCTATAAATATAATTGTTGCTATTCTTTATCTCATCAAAATGAGTTTTTTTACTTCTCTTTTGTTCCCTGCATTTAATACATAGAAATATATTCCGTTTGCTACTTCTCTGTTTTGATAATTTTTACCATCCCAGCTTGTCGTGTGAAGTCCAGCTGCTTTTTCTTCATCGAGTACAGTGGCAACCTTCTGTCCTTTGATATTATAGATTTCAATTGAACATTGCTCCAACTGAGGTACGTAAAAGCTTATCTGAGTTTGAGCCTTAAACGGATTTGGGAAACTTTTTAACAGGAATGCTGTTGTCTGGTCAGGGATTTGAGGATCGATATCATAAATTGGTGACCCATATTCATAGCATCCCATATCGACGATTGCTTCACCAATGCCAGAGCCATCCCAAATCCTCATATGTGCATCAAGATCGGTTTCTGCTTGCACAAAACTATTATTACCCGTATCGATACAAGGAGAGAGTTCATTAAGATGATAATTCTGTGATGAAATGTTTTGAAATAATGGATCTTGTGATATATTGCCTGTCCCGGTCCATGGAGTCGTCATATCTGAAAATGCTATATTTATCTTTGTTGAGTCAACAGCCCATATATTGAGTGGATGATTGTCCCATAATATCGTATTGTATATCGACATCCCGCGAGTACCGAGATGACTGATCCCACCAGCCTGAGTATTCACGCTATTATTCGCAATCGTAGAATTTATTACTGCAACAATACAATCATTTACATACAATGCGCCACCTTTTGACTGAATGTTTGTACTCGAATTTTCATAAAAGAGACTGTTATCTATCATGACCAAGCAACCGCCTACAATGTAACATCCTGCACCGATGGTCGCATCATTAAAACCAAATTCACAATGCGTAATATCTACAGAAGAATCCTCGAATTTGATCGCACCACCGCTTGCCGATTCATTATACATGAAAGAGCATGAATCGATCAAAACGTCTTGGCAATCTTCGGTTTGCAAAGCTCCTCCGCTAATAACAGATTCGCATTCGCTGAAATGGGATTTTTTTATCTGCATTGCATATACGTCTTTTGTGAGGATTGCACCACCTTCACCCGGAGTTAGAGCACTGCATTGATTAAAATCACAAGAATTGATATCAAGGGTATTGATGACATTCATATAGAGTGCTCCTCCTGAATCGTCATTACTCTGACACGATGAGAACTCATTATTATGCAATGCAACTTGTTCGAGAAGTTCAATATATACTGCGCCCCCATTGTCAGCATTGCAATTTTCAAATATACAATTTTCAATCTGCAGTGATGTCCCGCCCACAGACCACATCGCACCTCCATCCAAATCTGAAGAGCATTCATCAAAATAACAATCCAAAATTGTTACTGAACCGTTCGTGCTGAGCGCTCCACCGTAGCTGCTGTGTGAGCATGAAGAGAAGGTCAAACCTGCAATCGTGATACCTTCTTTAAAACCGCACATGAATGCCGTCTGAGCATCTCCCCCATCGATGATACAGTTTTCATATCCGTTTTCTGAACAAATTGTGATATTATTGTTTGGAATGACCAGATCTGTATTCAGTACACCGCCATATATTCCATCTGCTACAATAATACTATCACCAGCATTAAGTGCATCAAATGCTTCTGAAAGGTTTGTGAAATCACCGGTCCCATCTTGATTAACATATACTGTCTTTGTCGTATCCGGTCGAACGTGAATAAAATCTGCTTTCATTGTCGAGGAATATATTCCAAACTGATCGGAAACCTGTAATGTTATCGCAAAAAGTCCATCTTCGTTGAAGACATGTTGAGGGTTCATTTCATTCGAAAACTCACCATCACCGAAATCCCAATTCCACGAAGTTATTGGACCGGTTTCTGTATAAGTATGATCGTAGAAATTAACTGTTACCGGCTCTTTACCATAGAATTTATCTGCAATGAAATCAACATGTATAGGACAGTCATCCGTATATACAATAACATCATCGACATACACACCCTCAGCAACATCTTCATCATCGCTTATGAACTTAAAACGGATTTTAGATTCGGTTCCTGGAGGAATATTTGAAAGATCATAGATATATTCGAGCCATCCATTTTTTGTCGTGAGCACAGGCAGCGCTCCCCCGCTTCCAATGAAATCAAGAATAATCCAATCTGTGCCGTTAAATATCTCAACGTAAAATCCATCCACACCGTAATTTGTAAATTCATTCCAGCTCCAGAATGATAGTGCAGGACTGGTTCCGATCGTAAAAGGTATGGATTCGAGTGTTTCGTCGACATCATCGGGATAATAGACAGAATCTTCGATCCCGCAATACCAGCTATAGGTGCCTGAAACTGATTTCCGTTCTGTAAGATGCCAGAGGTCTTCGATCCCCCAATGTGTCCATTTATCATCTCCGGATTCCACATCATCGGAGAATCCTGTTTCCCCAATTGTGAGGGTAAATGAATCGACACATGTAAATCCCAGACTATCTATAAACGCGAGTTCTATATCTGCAAATTCAGGTGGAATGCAAGAACTGTTTATCATTAATGTAACTGTGCTTTCTGTACACTGTCCTGCAGGCACATCGCCAACATCCCAGATGCAATAGGGTATATTCACACACGGGCTATTCGAGGAAAGAGAAAGTTGTGTATCGAATGATTGAGAAAGTCCTGTGTTTTTTACGATAAGCTCGATATCAATCTGCTCACTCGGTTCTGGAATATTGTTTCCATTTCCATTAACTGAATCATCAACCTGATGATAAATATATTCAAATATCGGCATTGCACCTGTTATTGGTAACGTACCAACCCATAGTGCTTTAGAGTTGTCAGAGATAGTATATGAAAGTTCTACAACCTCTTCATTCTCAATATCTGATGATACAGTAAAGGAAAAAATATTTTCCTGGAATAGTGCTGTTTTAGGATCGATATGCGCGATCGAATGGGTATTATCTATAAAAGTAATAAGATCACTATTCGATTGCAAAATACATTCAAGGTTATCAGCAGGCATCTGCCCGAAGTTATGAAAACCTGCATCCACCGAGATTGTTGCACCAGGTACAACATAACCGTCAATAGAATTGTTGGTAGTATAGGAATCTATCAGAACATACGGCTGGTCTGAAATAATTTTTATTGTATCCTGATAGGGCAAGAAATTCTGTGCAGTTACTGTCAATAGAAGGTCATCAAGAATAGTACCGGTTGTAATTGTAAGATTTACACTTCCTTGCAGATTTGTGTAACCGGTCTGATAGACATCATCGCCCTGCATGAAACACACAAGCGCATTGTGCATAGGTTGAACTCCGTCATACACACTAACCTGTACATCGCAGGTGCCAATCGTAACACTATCAGGATAGGTTACTGTCAGTATCTCAGGCACATCAGTCCAGATATTCATCTCCGGTTCACCGAGGAGATTAATCTCATACTCACACCAGCGGAACACATTCTCATTCCTCGAAAATGGTACATAAACAGACTTTGCAAGTCCCATGGTCATACCAATATTCTGGATCCCTTCCTGGAAAAGTTGTTTAAAGAACTCCTGATCGAAGGTATCAGAATAACCATAAAGGGGATTTCCCGGGCTTCCCCATCCATACCTCGAATTACCAATAAAAGCAACTCCACCACCATTTGGATTATTTATCCAATGTTCTGCTATACAATTATAATCAAACGCAGCAGGCCAGCACCCTATCGTGTACCAGATCGAGAAGGCAGGTGAATTTATAAGATTGTCCATAGTACTATTACTTAGTGAACCATTTCCGAGAGACATCGATCCATACCATGCATGACCACAATGATTTACAATATGCTGACCTGCATTAAGACTATCTACGACAATATCATGTGATGTATTCCCAAGTGATTGATATAATTTTGTTATAGAATCGAACTGATCCGGTACATAGGCATTATCAATAAAATTTTTGCTGACTCCGGAATCGGTATATGGATCGTTCCATAATACTTGGGCAAGGAACATCATGTCGGTCTGATATCCAACAGGAGGATTTTTTTCATAGGTCAATATTTTATCTACAAATGCTGTTGCTTCTATCGTTGTTTCAACCGATGCCCGACCTACGAACACATCAGGATACATATCGACATTATCCTCAAGCTCTCCCCATATATCGTTTCCATTATCATTCCATGTGCCATCAAGGTCGGAAAAATAGAGATCACAGGGAAGAAAGTTATCCGAGTAAGAGCTGTACTCGCAGTCAAAGGCAAAGGCAACCCGATACGGCACGTAATTCGTATCTCCACCAAGCAACACCCATATCGTGCCATGATTTTGATAATAATCTTTTATAAAATTTCTCACCTTTTCAGCAGTATCAACTCCATCATAGTTGCTAAAAATGTACGTGGTGTTCACAAGCAAGGTTCGCATTCCCTTTTGGGTTTTCCAGTCAGCTAATGGTTGGAATTGATCGACGAAATCATCATTGGTTATGATCACATATTCATACACTTCATCTCTTAATCCTTTGTGCACAATCTCTGGTTCACATACATCTTTTGGATTGAACACAAGTTTGCTGATCTCGTTGTTTAGATATTGCTGGCTTGCATCACTTCTCTTATTGATCTCGATACCTTTATTTTTCATTTCTGTCAATTCATATTCTATCTCTATTTCTTGTATGAATACAAGCTCCTTCGTTATTGGATTATATTGGAAAGGACTAACGAGTAATGAGCCCAGATGAAATCCGGATAGAAATCCTGATTTTGTCTGCCGAACTATTTCAGCAGGATATGAACTGCTTTTTCCATAAATTAAAGGATCGGTTTGAACAAATTCCACAGGTGAATCATCTGAAAGTACTTTTGGTTTTTGCACTGGATAAATAGTGAATTTCCCGTTAACTTTTTGAGACTCGGCATTCATGATCTTTACATCACCAATCTGTTGGTTTTGGGGCAGTGAGAGTGTAATTATCTTCAAAGGAAGTTGAGGATGACCCGGAATGTTTGTAAAGATATAATCATTGTTAAGAGGTGGATTTACAATGTCATACGCACCTTGTTTTTCAAAGGAAAAATCATCGATTGAGAATGTGAGAGTAATCTTTTCCGCAAACAGGTACGTTGAGAATAAAACGATCGTAACAAATAACATTATTTTTTTCATGAGACCTCCTCATGTTGTTTAAAAAGTGTAATTATGTCTTTTGGTTTTACTGCATTCATGAGTTCATTGCTGAAATTTCCAGCGCTCATCATTTGTGATATTTTCATAAGAAATGTTGAGTAGATTTGTTTCTGATCAGCAGGTATCGCAAGCATAAAAATAATATTCACAAGCTTACCATCGAGTGAGTCATAATCTATTCCTTGATGCGTTGCAAAGATCAGGTGAAGAGAACAAGCATTCTGAGCAATTGCATGTGGGATTGCGATGTGTTTGCCGATACCGGTTGAAAGGTCCTGTTCCCTTTTTAATATATGATGATAAAATTCTTCTCTATTAACATCATCATACACTTCCGCCATACGATTGCAAAGGAATTTAAGAAGTATTTTTTTATCTGTAATATCAATATTCAGAATTATTGCTCGGGGATCAAGCAGGTCTGAAACCAAGATTTCATGTAACGCGGTCATGGTATCAGGAAGCAGCTTTGATGAACTCCTTGACTTTTCTCATGATCATATCCTTGATCTCAGCAAGGCGCTCTTCCGATGTGCTCTCAAATCTGAGGACGAGAACCGGTTGCGTATTCGATGCCCGAACGAGTGCCCATCCATCCTCAAAAGTAATACGCATACCATCGATATCGTTTATATCGCATCGCTTCTTTTCAAAGTAATGCTTTACATCTTCAACGATCTTAAATTTCTTCTCATCAGGGCAGTCGATCCTTATCTCAGGAGTATTGAATACGGGCGGAACATCAGACAAAAGCTGGCTGAGATGCTTATCTGTTTGAGACAGGATCTCGAGCAATCGTCCACCAGCATAAATCGCGTCATCAAAACCAAAATATTTATCAGCAAAGAACATATGTCCGCTCATCTCGCCACCGAGAAGTGCTTGTTCTTCGCGCATTTTTTCTTTTATCAGCGAGTGCCCGGTTTTCCACATGATTGGATTGCCGCCGTTGTTCTTAATGTCATCATATAAGTTTTTAGACGACTTAACCTCGGAAATGATCGTTGCACCTGGATGTTCTTTAAGAAGTGATCTGGAGAATATCATCAGAAGTTGATCTCCAAAAACAATTTCTCCATTTTCATCGACAGCACCGATGCGGTCAGAATCACCATCGAACCCAATACCAAGATCGGCTTTTTCCTCAATAACCTTATGGATAAGCTCTTCAATATTTGCTTTCACGGTTGGATCTGGGTGATGATTCGGAAACGTACCGTCCATTTCTTCAAAAAGTGAAATGACCTTGCATCCTAAACGTCGATAAATATCCGGTGCAACAGGACCAGCAGTTCCATTACCTGAATCCACAATGACTTTGATAGGTTTATCAACGATAAGGTGTTCCACAACATAATCTTGGTAATCCTGGATGATCCTATCGTAATGTTCGACAGATCCTTCTCCTGAAATATAGACACTCTCATCAATTATCTCTCTGATCTTTTGAATTTCCTTCCCATAAATAGAGAAGGTGCCGACACAAAGTTTGAATCCGTTGAAATCAGGAGGATTATGACTTCCGGTTACCATGATCCCTGCATCAGTCTGTAATTTTTCGATTGCATAATACAGAACAGGTGTTGGCACAGTGCCAACATCGATCACTTTGCAACCGGTCTCCATCAAAGCATTACTCAGTATCGCTCTGAATCTGTTCGAACTCAATCTGCAGTCACCACCGAGTGCTACGGTTTTCAGGTTCATTTCATGCAAATAGCTTCCAAAACTTAATCCGATATTTTCTACTGCAGTATCTGTCAGATCTTTATCTACAATACCACGTATGTCATACTCTCTGAATATTTGCGGATTAATCATCGTTCCTCCAACACAAAGACATTTCTATTTCCATATCGGCAATATATGATGGACAGTACCAATTTATGTCAAAGTATTTGTTTTTTTGATTGTACAAAATACTCAAAAATTCATAGAGAAAAAATTTAATTGACGAGAATTTTTTAGATTATATGAATCGTAAGTAAATAAAATATGGAGATTTGAGGATGTTAAGTTTTGCAGAAGAATTGATTTTACTTTCCCTTGATGACAGGAAGGGTACGTTTCTTCCTATGTCACTCATGTCTTTTGAGAGTGCGCTTGCAGGATCCATTTTGATGGAACTTGCTCTTTCTAATAAGATTGATACAGACCTTGAACACCTTATCCTCATCGATGATACCCCAACTGGCGACCCGATCTATGATGATATCCTTCATATGATCAAGGAACATCCTGATGATAAAAATGCATTGTATTGGGTAAAAGAAATCCGAAATAGATACAGCAATTTGCGAGAAGTTCTCACGCAGCGTCTTGTTGATAAAGGATTTCTCGAAGAAAAAAAGAGGAAAATTCTCGGACTCTTCCCTCAAAAACGTTATCCTGTTTTAAATGATTCAGAAGAGATTTCGATCAGGCAGCGCATTCGCCAGATCGTTCTATCTGATGAAATTCCCGAACCAAAGGATATTGTTATTATCTCGTTGATAAAGTCATGCGGATTGACCGATCAGATATTTTCTTCAAAAGAAATCAAGCAAGCTTCAGAAAGAATATATCAGATATCAAAGATGGATTTGATCGGGCAATCAGTTTCCAAAGCAATTAATGAGCTGCAGGCAATGATAAATTCTGCGGTTAGTTTCGGGGTGATAAGGGCATAGTATATATCATCAGTGATTTATAGCTTTACCGCAGAGTTAACAGAGAAAGGAATTATAATATACAAAAGAAATATAATCAATTCCCCTTTTTCTTTAACTCCTCCTTGCCTTTTTCTATAATATCTTCGCCTGCTTCTTTTCCTTTTTCAAGAAGATCTTTACCTGCTTCCTTACCTTTTTCGAGTAGTTCCTTTCCGTGCTCGATCCAACCCTCTTTATTGGTGGGGATATCTTTGCCGGTGAAGAAAAGATAACCGACATAAATAAGCGCAATCACGACCAGAACAATGAGCAATTTGAACATCTTCTTGATGATAGCAAAGATGATTATTATCCCAAGAATACCAAGGATCAACCATAAGATCGGATTCGCATTAAGGTATGCAATGATATTTTCAATCATGAAAAACTCCTATATTTTTTTCTTTCTTTTCTTTTCCCAATCAGATCGTGTCAATCTGTAAATGTATAGATGGACATCTTTTGTATAGTGCTTCATATGCTCAGGAAAATGATAGGTCTCTTCCCTGATTCTTTTTGCCCCCACCTTTTCCTGCATTTTCTGTGAAGCAATATTTTCCTTGTTCGGTGATGCTTGCAACGCGATACAATCTGTATGTGTAAAGAGATAATCAACAAGCGCCTGCTTGACTTCTACACCAAATCCTTTATCCCAAAATTCCGGCCGTAATTTCACATCAGTATGAGCTTCTCCTTCTTCATCAGCCAGACCAAGTTTGCATTCACCAATCGGCTTATCAGATTCTTTGTCGATAATCAAAAGCGTTTTATCATACTCATTGTCATCAGCTCGAGCAATTTGTGCAATGATATCCTCTCTGCGGATCATCAATCCCTTTGGAAAACCTACATTGGTCATTACGCGAGGATCATTCCAAAGCTGGAAGTAAAAATTTACATCCTCATCCTTAGTCGTAGGCTTTCGGATATTAAGACGTTCTGTTTCAAAGATCATTTTTTACCACAAATGTCCAGATCACCCCATTCGGTATTTTTGATCGCTCCAACAATGACGAGTTTATTCTCAAATGTCCATGCTAAAATCTGGAATCCTTCTCCACTTTGCCAGCACCATTCATCAAATGGTAGATGGTAGGTGATCGAGGGTTCGCCATACAAAGATTCAGTATAAGATTCAACATCGACATCATCCTGGAATATAAAGATCATCTCATATAAAGGCTGCGAAGAAATGTTTGCATCAAAATAATAGATGATAGATTGGAAAAGTTCATTATCAACGATCTCTTCATACTGAATTCGAAAAGATATGCCTTGCTCAACGATCATCTTATCGATATCTCTTACCTCTTCGAAATCCTCAAGCGGCATGCCAAGATAAACATTCTGCACGTATTCAGGAAGAAGATTTGTCTGGAAGCGCTCTGGGGACGAGGTTTTAAACATGCTGCAAGATACCAGAACGATCATAAGAAGGTTAAGAATATATACTTTCTTCATACATACTCCTTGTTAATACATTTATTGTATACGTTTTTTTATTTCTAATTTTGCCAAACGGTCGCATTCCTCATTTTCAGGATGACCATCATGACCTTTTACCCATTGCCAGTAAATGGTGTGCTTCTGGTTGATCATATCCAGTTTCCGCCACAGTTCCTGGTTCTTGACTGCTTTTTTCTGCGAATTTTTCCAGTTCTTCTCTTTCCAGCTAGGAAGCCACTCGGACATGCCTTTTACAAGATAACTGGAATCCGAATACAATGCAACGATACAGGGCTCTTTTAATTGTTCAAGCGCCCTGATCGCACAGGTAAGCTCCATGATATTGTTTGTGGTTTCTAGAGAAAAACCGGTCAATACTTTTCTTTTGCCTTTATACAGAAGTATTGCAGCCCATCCGCCCGGACCGGGATTTCCTTTGCATGAACCGTCGCAGTAAATGACAACTTCTTTTCGATCGACCTGTTCTTTTTTCATTACCTGTTTGTAGATATTATCTCAGTCCGGTTGTCAAGTTTATGATTTTTTCTTAGAGAATCGCACACGGATTAACACGGATTATGCAGATTAACGCTGATAAATATGTTAAACTTTCTTACTGTATTACGACCAACTTTTTTACTTTGATTAATTCTCCGGCTTCAACTTTATAAAAATACACACCTGATTTTAAGGTGTCAGTATGATAAATGACCGAATGTTTACCTTTGATTTGATATTCATTAATAAATGTTGAGATCAGCTGTCCTTTGATATTGTAAATGCTGATTTTCACATGGGAATTCTGTTTGAGGAAATATTGTATTGTAGTTGCATTTTTTGTTGGATTGGGGGAATTCCAAATAATATTCGAGTTATATTCCGGTTCATCTATCGAAGCTGGTTGATGATAGTGATAAGCTCCCATATCAGCAATTGTCCCGTCTGGGTCTAAGGGTGAGTTTGGATCACCAGCATCAATACAGGGAGAACCTTCAGTAAGATGAAAATTTCCATCATATGGGTTAACAAACAGGGGATCTTCAATAATATTATGACAACTATCGCAGGAAGTTCCATTTATGTTATTTCCCCAGGTTGTATCACCTATCCCTGGGGGACAATCAATGAAATTCTGAGTATTATCATACACTTCATTATATTCTATTTTGGGCACGTTCCCTATTCCTGACCAATAAATACCGTCATCTGAATTATTACAACAAATATTATTATCGAATATTATATATCCATTGATTAAAACTCCCCCACCTTTTGCCGAATGATTACTTACAATAGTATTATTTAGTATTATCATTGAGCTATCCTGATAATTAATACAGTACATTCCTCCCCCTGAATTACTCATCTCAAATTGATGTATAGTACTGTTTCCCTTAATTAAATTATTTTTAATTTGTGAAGATGAATTTAAGACATTCAGTCCTGCACCTGATGCAAAACACTCAAGATCAGAAGCAGTTATTTCATTGTTAATAATATCGTTATTTTCAATAATAGGTGCTCCATAAAGAATACATAAACCAGCTCCCTCACCAAATCCTGGCATTCCACTGCAAAATATATTATTAGAAGTTATAAGATTATCTCTTATTATTGATGAAGAGTGATAACAATATATTCCAGCGCCAGACCCACCACCCATCAAAGGACTTATTAAATTTTCTTTAATAATATTGTTCATTATTTTGGGTGAAGAATATCGACAATAAAAACCCGAACCACAGTTTGAGAATCCATTCTTCATTGTAAATCCATCAATAACATCAGTCGTATCTTGATTTGTGGAATCAAAATAAAATGCCCTTCCATCATCTTCACAATCAATGATGCAATTTTCTGGACCATTTTGGGATTTGACAATTATGTGCTTTTCATCCCCATCCCAGGTCAAATTCTTGTTATTCATTCCTGTATAAACTCCATCTGCTACCAAAACAGTGTCCCCATCTTCAGCACTATTAATACCCTCCTGTATCGTTGCATAATCATCAGGTATATTAATGATAGCTGCATTAAGCATTCCCATAAAAAGGAATGCAATCGTCAGCAAGAAAACTATCTTTCTCATTGTATTTCTCCTTTTTATATTTTCCATCATTTTATCACAACTATCTTCTTAATTTCTGTTATGTAATCTGTTTCGATTTTATAAAAATACACTCCTGATTTCAATTTTCGGGTATTGAAGTTTACTGAATGTTCTCCCTTTGGCTTATATTCATTCATAAGCGTTGAGATCAGTTGTCCCTTTATGTTGTATATAGTGATTTTTACATGGGAATTTTGTTTGAGAGAGTATTGAATTGTGGATGAATTTTGAACAGGATTTGGAAAGTTATACATTAGTAACTTATTTGGAATAATTTGTGGATCAATTGAAAAAGGAGGAGCAGCATATTCATATGCTCCCATATCGATGACCGCTATTCCATCTCCATTTCCATCCCACACACGTTTGTTACCATCCATATCCGACGGTGGGATATTCAATCCAGTTGTGTCCGATATGCCTGCGTCTATACATAGAGAATTCTCAGTCAAACGATAATCTTCATTCAAGGTGTCTGCAAACATGGGATCAATATCAATATTTCCCACACCTATCCAATCTCCTTGAATATCAGAGTACATTATTGATACATTATTGCCAATAATTTCCGGTTGTGTGTCATTCCATAAAATAGAATTATACATTTCCAAATTTGAGTTTGAACTACATTTGATTCCACCACAACTTGTCTGCGCATAATTATCCGTTATCGTTACATTACAGCAATACACATCTGAACCACTTCTTGCATCAATAGCACTTCCTCCTTCATACGTTCCATTTTCAACAAAAAGACTATTGAAGATATTCAAATCAGAATTAAAACTGATTATTGCTCCCCCATCGCAAGCAGAATTGTTATAGAAACAGCTACTGTATATATCAATATCTGAATTATCAATTCTTATACCACCCCCAACGCTTGATACATTACTGATCAGAGAAACACTATCCATACACACATAGGAATTATTCAGTACATACATTGCACCACCATAACTAAATGCATCCGAACCATCGATGATAGAATTTGAAAGAATCATAGTAGAATTATCGCAAAAAAAACATCCTCCGCTATTTCCTCCTTCATTAGTATAAAAATTAGTGTTATCACATTCTATATGAGAATTGCTCACACAATATATTCCCCCTCCGAAATTTGATAAATTATTAATAAATTCACAATTATTAAATGTCATATTTGAATTACTACAATAAACACCCCCTCCATACTCACCCTGATCATTATAGCTATGATTAGAGATTTTAACCCCTGAAAATATTAGTTCAGAATTTGACTTGCAGTACACTCCTCCACCGCAACCTGTATATTGGCTAACCATATCATTATTATCAATTACCGAATTTTTTATCTTACCCCCAGTGTTATTACAATATACACCTCCTCCATCTATGGCAATATTATCATGAATATTACAGTTTACAATGTTCACCTCCGAACTATCAAGATAAGATATTCCACCTCCGAACAACTCTTCTTCATCACTGTAGTTATTATATATTTCTGTATTTTTTATCTCGGGCGATGATGACCAACATTGAATACCGCCGCCGTACCCATTTTCTACGATATTATTAAATATTTTGTTATTATATATCAAAGGACTACCACCAGTACAATAAATACCTCCCCCGCCCTCACTAATACCCAACCAATAATCTACGCGATTATCACAGATATAATTATATGCTATTTTAGGGCTTGAATCCCCCGTATAAATTCCTCCTCCCCAAAGATTTGTCCAGCCATGTGTTATTTTAAATCCACATAACATCGCTGTTGAATCTTCCCCATTTTGAAACTTCACAACTGTATCTACATTATTTCCATCTATAATCGTTTGTGAAATAAATGAAGTATCCTGTGTAGTTAAGAACAATGAAGCAACTGTAATATTTTTCCCGTTATAGTTAATATTCTCCACATACGTTCCCGGCTGTACTAAAACGGTGTCTCCTGTTGATGAAGAATCGATACTAGTTTGGATCGTAGGGTATTCCGATGGTACATTGAGGATAGCTGCATTGACTATTCCCGCACAGAACAAAGAAAAAACCAGCAAAAATACTTTTTTTTCCATTTTTCCTCTCATTACGAAGCCTCTTAAACTTCATGATGAATTGATGTATATCGCTGAAAACTGTCAAGACAAATTTTCAAACGTAACACACCCCGATCCCGCTGCATCGGGATCATCCCTCTTATTAGAGGGGAGAAGAATTAATCCTGAATGCCTTTATTTTGAATGAATAATTCTTTCTATTTCTCCTTTACCATAAATATCTCTGTGTACTCTGTGGTTTATACTTTTTTCTTTTCTTTCTTTCGTACATTTTCGTGTTTTTCGTGGTTAATACTCTATGTTATTTTTTCCCAAAAATTGACAAATTTCCCTCATCTCAAAAACTGCACTGCGAAAGGTCGTGTGATGAAAATATTATCAAGATACATTCTCCGTGAACATGCAGGTCCCTTTGTCCTCTCTGTTATGGTGATCACCTTCATCATGCTGCTGGACAGAGTACTCGACCTTTTGAATCTCATCATAACCAAACATCTCGACCTCTGGACGACCACACAGGTCTTTGTTCTCAGCCTACCCTTCATGCTTGCGCTCGCTATTCCAATGTCAGTTCTGGTGGCAACGATCATGGCATTTGGTCGGCTTGCATCGGATAATGAAATCACTGCGTTCAAAGCGAGTGGGATCAATATTTACAGTATGATGAAACCGGTTGTCATCGCAGCGATCCTTGTATCTCTTTTCATGATATATTTCAATGACCACATCCTGCCGGAAAGTAATTATACATTGAAAAATCTTCTGATAAAGATAAGCGCACGAAGACCAACCTCAGAACTCAAGCCCGGACTTTTTACAGAACTCAAAGATTATAATTTTTACTACCATGATAAATCTGAAGAAACTGGAACCTACAACGACATTGTCATTTATGATAAGAGTAATGGAAAATATCCGCGAACGATCACAGCAGAATATGGCTATATCGAGCTGTACAACGGCGGGAACTCACTCGATGCAACATTGTATAATGGACTTATTCATGAAATCTCCAAAGACGACCCCCAGGATTACACCACCATGGTCTTTAAACAATATAAAATCATGATACCCGATCTAGGGATCGGCGTCAGCGAAGCACATCTGGCACAGCGTGGTGACAGGGAAATGAGTTCTTCTGATATGAAAAAGCACATTGAGGACCTCGATGTACAGCGACAGGAGAAGATCAAAGATAAAGAGAAGTATGAGAAACAGCTTCTTGCATTAGAAGAAGATCCTGAAGAGGGTAATAAACAGGAAATAGACAAGCTCAAACACCTTATCAATATCCGAGATCAGCGGATTTACAGTCTCAGCAGGGAGATGAGCAAATACCAGGTCGAGGTCGATAAGAAATACTCGATCGCTTTCGCATGCCTTGTTTTCATTCTTATTGGCGCTCCCATCGGTATGATGACCAGAACGAATTCGGTCGGCATGGGATTTGTCGTCAGCTCACTTGTTTTTGTGGTGTATTACGTATCTCTTTTCGCAGGAGAGGAACTGGCAGATAAGATGATCATCTCACCATTTATCGGCATGTGGATCTCAAATATCCTTTTTACAATTGTTGGCGTTTATCTGGTGATCTACTCGATGCGTGAACGAAAAGTAATACACCTCGAACGCATTAAAGACATCTTAAAACGCAAGAAGAAAAAAGAACCAGTCCATGAAAATTATTGATAAATATCTCTTTAAAAGTTTTTCGCGTTTATACCTGATCATTCTCAGTTCTTTTGCGGCGATCTTTCTTGTGATCGAATTTTTCGAGAAGTGGAGCAGATTCCTGAGTGAAGAACCTGCTTTCTGGGATGTGGTATCCTATTTTGCTTTACGAATTCCCTATATTGTTGTACTTTCATCACCGGTAGCGATCCTGCTAGCCGGGCTTTTTCTAATGCAATATATGGGAAAACACAATGAAACTGTAGCGATCCGCAGTGCCGGCATCAGCATAAAAAGGATGTCTGTTCCTCTCTTTGCATTCGGATTTATTGTAACCATTCTATTATTTGTCTTTGGCGATACGGTCATGCCGTGGGCTGAAGATACGAGGATCTATATCGAAAAGGTAAAGATCAAAAAACAACAAAAGACCGATATTCGCGTCCGATCTAATATTCAGTATAAAGATGATAAAAACCGGTTGTATTATATCGGATTCCTCGATGGTTATAAGAATAAGATCAAAGACATCGATATATCTGTTTTCAATGATGAGAACGAGATCGTGAAAAAGATACATGCTGAACATGGTTTGTGGAGTGTCGATTCCACACAATCAAACGCAATGATCCTTACCTTTTATCGAGGGTATATTCGTGAGTTTGATGACAACCGGTTAGTATCCTATATTCCTTTCGAAGATCAGTATTTTGAAGATATCACCATTCAGCCGATGGACCTGGTAAAAAGCACGAAAAAACCAGATGAGATGACTGTTTTTGAACTGAGTGACTATGTCGAGCGCCTGAAACGGATTGGGGAAAAACATCAGAAAGAACTTGTTGAATTGAACCTGAAGCTTGCCTACCCATTTGTTAATGTAATTATGATATTATTCTGTATTCCCTTAGCATCGCTATCAAAGAGAGGAAAGTCACGGGGAATCGGTTTTGTGGTGGCAATTGCGATCTGTTTTATTTACATTTCGGTTGTACGATTCGGACAAAGCCTCGGTTACAATGAATTGCTCTCACCAGTAATGGCTGCGTGGTTTGCAAATATCATTTTCGGTACAATTGGTTTGATCGGACTTTTTAAAACATCGACGTAAGAATGGAATCAATATCCAATCCGTCTTTGCTGCGCTCCGCCGTGACAGGTATCCAACACTGAATATCCAATGATGAAGGAAAGAAAATAAGTATACAATGAAATTCATAGCCGATTTTCACATTCATTCTCATTTTTCCATTGCAACAAGCAAAGACCTGATACCGGAAGAACTAGATAGTTGGGCACAGAAGAAAGGCATCGCTGTCGTTGGTACCGGTGATTTTTCCCATCCGGGTTGGCTTAAAGAACTCGAACAAAAACTTGAACCTGCAGAACAAGGACTTTTTACACTCAGAAAAGATTTTCAAAAAGTAATCTATGAAAACCCAACTCGTTTTATTCTTACAGCTGAGATAAGTAATATCTATAAAAAACATGGGAAAGTAAGAAAAGTACATAATGTCCTCTTTGCCCCAAATTTTGTTACAGTTGAGAAAATTCAGAATAAGCTATCTCAGATTGGAAACATAACGTCGGATGGTAGACCTATTCTCGGTTTAGATTCCCGTGATCTTCTTGAAATCGTACTCGAAACATCGGATGATGCTTTTCTCATTCCTGCACATATCTGGACACCCTGGTTCTCTGCTCTCGGTTCAAAATCCGGTTTCGATACTATCGACGAATGTTATGACGACCTTGCCGATCATATATTTGCGGTTGAAACTGGTTTGTCCTCCGATCCTCCTATGAATTGGATTTGCTCTTTCCTCGATAAATATACACTCATATCAAATTCCGATGCTCATTCACCCTCAAAACTCGGCAGGGAAGCAAATCTTTTTGAAACGGAACTCAGCTATGATTCTATTCATCATGCCATGAAATCCGGTGATAATGAACAATTTTTAGGAACAGTCGAATTCTTTCCCCAGGAAGGCAAATATCACTTTGATGGTCACAGGAAATGCGGCGTGTGCTGGGATCCTGTTGAAACACTGAAGCATAATGGGATTTGCCCGCAATGTGGAAGGAAAGTGACCGTTGGCGTGCTCAATCGTGTTGCCCAGCTTGCAGACAGGTCCGATCCTGAAAAACGATATCACAGGCATGATTTCCATTCATTGATAACTCTCGATGAATTGCTTGCTGAGATTCTCGAAGTGGGTAAAACCTCAAAAAAAGTTGCGCAGGCATATGATACTCTGATTCAAAAATTCGGTTCTGAATTCGATATACTTTTGCATGCTCCTTTAGAAGAAATCGAACATAAAACCAATGAAATTCTCGCAGAAGCAATACGAAGAATGCGAAACGGACAGGTGCATATTCAGGAAGGATATGACGGTGAATATGGCATTATTCAGGCATTTACAAAAGAGGAGTTAAAAGACCTGCAAAACCAGGAAGCACTCTTTTCTGACCTCGCAGAAGAAGTAAAACCACCCTCAAAAAAACCACTCATCAATTTTGACATTGCAGCGTTTCAAAAACTTCATGAACGAGTCGAAGAACCTGCTCTTTTCATCGAGAAAAAGAAACCTGACATACCTTCGCCATCTGATTTTCTCAGCCAGTTGAACGACGAACAGAAACGAGCAGTTCAATATTACCCGGGACCGCTGTTGATCCTTGCAGGACCAGGAACTGGTAAAACGAGAACACTCACTGCGCGCATTGCCTATTGTATCAAAGAACGGGGCATCAAACCGCAAAATATTCTCGCTGTAACCTTTACCAATAAGGCAGCAGAAGAGATGAAAGAACGTCTCGATCTGCTCCTCGATACCACATCAAAAGAGGAATTACACGTTTCGACTTTCCACTCCTTTGGTTATTCAATTCTCAGAGAACATGCCGGATATTTTAAGAGAAATTCTCATTTTGGTATCCTCGATGAACATGACAAACAACGTTTTCTCTTAGAAAAAACCGAATGCAATAAGAAAGATGTTAAGAAACTCTCAGAAGAAATTTCAAAAATAAAACTGACAGCAACACCTCCATCCAAAATTAGAAAACAAGTCACAAAAAGCTGTTTTGAAAAATATGAAAAAGCGCTGCGTCAATTTAACTTGTTTGATATCGAAGATATGATCTATAAACCGGTCATACTTCTGCAAAATGAAGAATCCCTTAGGGATTTTTACCAGAGGAAATTGCAATTCATTCTCATCGATGAATTCCAGGACATCGATGCTGCACAATATCAACTCATACGGCTTATAAAACCGGACAGGAATGCAAATCTCACAGCGATCGGCGATCCAAACCAGGCAATATATGGATTTCGTGGTGCGGATGTTGGATACATTGATAAATTCAAAAAAGATTACAGCCAGACAGTGACCATTTCCCTACTCACAAGCTATCGCTGTTCTGATACTATTTTACGAGCATCGAACCAGGTTATACAGAATCAGGACATGCTTTCGGGATTGCATGAAGGTGTGAAGGTGAACATCTCCTCCCATGGAACAGATAAAAGCGAAGCCGAGTTCATTGCTCGTGAGATCGAACAATTAATTGGCGGCGTTCGATTTTTCTCGATGGACAGTTCCATTACCGATGGGAGCGAAGGTTCGCAAGTAAAAAGTCTTGCTGATGTTGCAATTCTCTGCAGACTGAAAGCACAGATATCTGCATTGGAAAAAGCGCTGAACGACCACTCCATTCCCTATCAGAAAGTAACGGAGATTTCCTTATTTTTTGAGGAACCGGTCAAATCCATCCTCGATGTGCTTCGGCTTGCACTCAATCCCAGCAATCTGTTCCTTATCGATGAACTTCTTAAACGGAATGTACTCACCATGCCCGATCTGAATGAACTCAAAACATGCCTAATCGAACATAATGTGCAGCAGGCACTCGATATGATCATCAAGAAATTCTTTAAAGAGAAGGTGCGGCTGGAAGAATCGGTACGGAAAATGATGAACTATGTAGAAAATTTCGATGATGATTTCGATACCTTTCTTAAATTCACGATCCTCGGCGCAGGCGTGGATACAAGCGATTTCACACTCGAACGGGTGAACATTCTCACGCTTCATGCTGCAAAAGGATTGGAATTCGATTGTGTTTTTATTGCAGGATGCGAAGATAGCATACTTCCCTATTCATTATTTGAAGATAAGAAATGCGATCTCGATGAAGAAAGAAGGCTCTTTTATGTGGGCATGACCCGCGCACGGGAATTGCTGTACCTGACATGTGCACAAAGTCGATTTCTCTTTGGAAAATCGTACACACTTCCCCGATCCCCTTTCATATCAGCGATCGAGCAGAAACTCCTTGATGAGAAAAGAGTAACGTATAAGAAAAAGAAGAAATCAGAACCTTCGAAATCTCAACAAGAGCTTTTTTGATATGGCGGACCGATCGCGCATTATTACTATCAGATGTGATAAATGCAAAAGCAAAATTTTCAAATACAAAAAGGTAGGACGGGGACACATTTTGAAATGTTACAAATCTCGAATTCTTGATGATAATGCAGTTTATACAAGCGATAAAGTACTCTGCCAATGCGGCAACGAAATAGGAGTTGACAAAGGAAGGTATATTACAATGAATGTTGTTCATAATGTGTGAACACACATGAAAGGACATAATGAGTTTTATTAGTGAAAATGTAAAAAAAATACTCGGAGAAATCCCAGAAGGTGTCGAGGTGGTTGCTGCCGCAAAAACGCGGAATGCTGAAGAAATCCTCGAAGCAGTTGAAGCAGGGATAACAAAGATCGGGGAAAATTATGTGCAGGAAGCTGCTGCGGTTCATGAAAAAGTCGGGAATAAAGCACAATGGCATTTTATTGGACATCTGCAAAGTAACAAAGTTGTACAGGTTATCCCGATATGTGATATGATAGAAACCGTCGATTCTGTGAAACTCGCACGAAAAATCGATAAGTATGCAAGATTGATCAGCAAGATCATGCCGATACTTATCGAGGTGAACAGTGGACGGGAATCTCAGAAGAACGGTGTTATGCCGGAAGATGTTGAGCAGCTCATTCGAGAAATCGAACAATTACCAAACATAAAAGTCATGGGACTTATGACCATGGGACCTTTTACCGGTGATCCTGAAGATGCACGTCCCTATTTCGTGGAAACAAAGCGTATTTTTGAACATATCAAAGCACTTAATATCCCACATATTGAAATGAAATACCTTTCGATGGGTATGAGTAATTCCTATGAAATTGCCATCGAAGAAGGGGCTAATATTATTAGGATCGGCACAAAATTATTTGGACCACGAGCGTGTAAGTATGAATAAAAAAGAAAATAATATACGACCTTTAAAAAAGGGTAAGAACATCGCGCAGATATTGAGCTATGAAGAAGGTATCGAACTTGAACTTCCAATGTATAAATCTGAGATCAAGGCAGGTTTCCCCTCCCCTGCCAGTGATTATATCGAATCAACCCTTGATTTGAACAAGCATTTAGTCAAACATCCTGCAGCGACATTTTTCGTCCGAGTAGAAGGAGATTCTATGATCGATGCTGCAATTCACTCCGGTGATATTCTTATTGTGGATAGAGCTATTCAACCGGAAAAACAGAAAATAGTAATTGCTGCGGTGAATGGTGAACTCACCGTGAAGAGAATCTGGCATCAGAATGATAAACTCTATTTGCAGTCCAGCAATGTGCATTTCGAACCGATCGAGATCACTGCTGATATGGATTTCCATGTTTGGGGTGTTGTCACGTATGTTATCCATAAACCAATTTAAGAATAGAACACAGATGACGCTGATCTTACTGATAAAAACTGATAAAGAATAATATTTTGGAAAAGATTTTTTACCTTGAAGCCCTATCCGTGAGCATCCGCACAATCTGCAAACGCAGTAAGGTGAATCTGTGTACTATGGATGTAAAGAATATTAACACAGGTGGTCGCTGATGCAACCGATAGACTCTGATTAGTAACAAGTATTGTGAAAAATATTACTAATATAAAATCTTCATCTGCGATGAACTGCATAATCAGTATTAATCTGCGTTCTATTAAATCATGAAAAACATCGTTGCACTTGTTGATTGTAATAATTTCTACGCATCATGTGAGCGGGTTTTTCGACCTGACCTTGAGGGTAAACCAATTATTGTTCTCTCAAATAATGATGGCTGTGTTGTAGCTCGTTCTAACGAAGCAAAAGCAATTGGTATGCCTTTTGGAAAACCAGTTTTTAAAGCTGAGTACCTTATTAAAAAACACAACATTTATGTATTCTCCTCCAACTATGCTTTGTATGGCGACATGTCCCACAGAGTAATGCAAACCCTCGAGCAATTCAGCCCAGACCTTGAAATCTACTCGATTGATGAAGCGTTCCTTGGACTCAATGGATTTGCTGATCGAGATCTTACTGAATATGGAAAAAAGATCAAGACAACTGTTGAAAACTGGACCGGCATACCAATCTCAATCGGTATTGCTGAAACCAAAACCTTGGCTAAAGTTGCAAACAGATTCGCCAAGAAAAGCAAAGACTACAAAGGCGTACTAGATATAACTGACCTTTCAGAGCACGAGATCGATAAATTCCTGAAAAAGATGGATGTGTCAGACATCTGGGGAGTGGGCTGGCAATACGAAAAACTCCTGAAACGTAATAATTTCAACACCGCTTACGATCTAAAATATGCTCCGGATAAATGGGTGAAGAAAAATATGACCGTTATGGGGCTTGCTACTGTTTTCGAACTTCGGGGTATCCCGTCGATCGATCTTGAAGAAGTGATTCCTCACAAAAAAGAGATCGTCAGTTCTCGTTCCTTTGGGCGACCGGTTGAAACGCTTGAAGAGATGGAAGAAGCTGTGGCGACATATGTAACAACCGCTACTGAAAAATTAAGAAGGCAGAAATGTCTTGCATCATTCATCCAGGTCTTTGTGGCGACGAATCGATTCAAACCGGAAGAACCACAGTATTCAAACAGTTATATGTATGAGTTGCCGGAAGCGACGGATTGTACAGTTGATTTTATCAAACATGCACACGAAAATCTCAAAAAAATTTTTCGGGATGGATACCGTTATAAGAAGGCAGGCGTGATGCTCAGCGGTATTGTCGAGCAGGATAAATATCAGTTGAATCTCTTTACCGAATCATACTTCCATAGCAGAAATAAACTGCTTACCGAAATCATCGATAATGTAAACAAGAAATGGGGCAGCGATACACTACACTATGCAGCAACTGGCATACAGAAACCATGGATGATGAAGCGCGCTCATAAATCACCGCATTTTACCACGCAATGGGATCAAATTCGGGTGGTTAAAGCAGATGACAACAAGGAGTAACGATGTGTGGACGATTTGCCCGAATAAATACAGCGAAAGAGATAAAGCAAGCATTCAATCTTGATCAGATCGAGATCGAACTGCAACCAAGTTACAATATTGCTCCAACTCAGGATGTAGCAGTTATCATCGAGAATGGGCAGTCAAAACTCACTGCTATGCGCTGGGGTTTGATTCCCTATTGGGCAAAAGATGAAAAGATTGGCTTTAAACTCATCAATGCACGAAGTGAAACAGTGGATGAAAAACCGAGTTTTAAATACTCATTTCAGAAAAGGCGATGCCTGGTCGTTGCCAATGGATTTTATGAATGGCAGCAGAGAGGTGCAAAGAAATATCCATACTTCATTCACTTGAAGGATAATAAACCAATCTGCTTTGCCGGTATCTATGACAAATGGAACTCACCGGATGGAAATAGGATTACCACTTGTAGTATTATCACAACCGATGCAGCAAAAGAGATCAAATCGATACATCCCCGAATGCCGGTGATTCTGTCTGAAAAGGAATTTTCAATGTGGTTTAAGAACAGTGATATGAAGCAATTGAAGCAAATGCTTGTTCCCTATTCGTCTGAACAGATTGAATTTCATGAAGTTTCGCAAGAGGTGAATTCACCAATTAACAATAATGCTAGATTGATAGAAACTCTGTAGGTAATGGAATTGATGTCAGTCTTCGAGAACCTCAGACTGACAATATGTGTTGTTTTGTAAGACCATCTAAGGTAATCCCGTCCACATTGAACATCTCATCCGGAAGGAGTACTACATCATAATGCTCTTTTTTGAGGGCTGATCTCACATCACATCCTGCAAGGAGTCCCGCAACTGTTATTTCATTTCCAAGAAATTGATTTTCTACTCGAAGCACTTTCCATTGCTGGTTGTTATTTGAGTTCAGTCGATCGATCAATTCATTCAATATCGGATAAAATGCAATACCTGTAACAAAGAGAACCTTCTTACTCTCATATTTTTCCAGTAACTCAGCTGAATAAGATTCCCATGTATTCAGGAAATCCCTCACCATGCCAATGCCGTTCTCGATTTGCGGAAAACCTTCATAATAGTCTGTTTCAGGTATGGATTCCCCTGCAAGAAGATAAAATTCATCTGCAAGGGTTACAATTCCTGAACCACAGCTTTCTAAAAAATCCTCCCTCCAAAGATTCGTATTCTCTATAATTTCTTTTGCTTGCAAAGGAGTAACCTTTAATAGAGAGGTAAGATTTTGCCTGAATTTTGTTAAACCCACAGGCACGATCCCAATCGATTGAACTTCAGGATACAGTAGCGCTAAGTCATGCACGGATCTCTTGAGTTTTTCTCCGTCATTCCAACCAGGGATCAGTACGATCTGTGTATGCATCGTGATCCCATTCTCTGCAAATAACTTGAGTTTTTTCAGGATAGAAATCTTGTTCTTATACCTCATGATCTTTTGCCGCAGTTCATCGTTTGTTGAATGAACCGATATATAGAGAGGTGAAAGATGCTGTTCAATGATACGTTTATAATCTTTATTAGTGAGGTTTGAGAGTGTTATAAAATTCCCGTGAAAAAAAGAAAGTCGGTAATCGTCATCTTTTATTTTGAGAGAAGTTCGAGCATCAGGATGAATCTGATCAACAAAACAAAAAATGCAGTTGCATGAACACTTTCTTACCTTTATTGGATACAGGATCAACCCAATATCTTTGTCGATATCTTTCCCGAAAATATGCGTAACTGTCTTCTCCTGATCTGTAACAACCAGAGATATTTTCTCATCTGCCTGATAAAATAAGTAGTCCAGTTCATCCTGGATTTCATGACCATTAATAGAAACGAGTGTATCTTCTGGTAAGATTCCCAACTCTTCAGCTATTGAATCAGGTTGGATTGCTTGTATTTTTACCGGCATGATATAATAAGAAAGGCGGGAATACACCCGCCTTGTATGGTTATTTTTTCGTTAGAATTTATATTCTGTTGCAAGAACTTCCTGCGCAGCAGTAAGCCCTGCTCCCCAGGTAAATTTCCATCCGAGTTCGTTCAGAGCGATTTCAAGGGCAGAGATAACAGCTATTATATCAAAGATCTCGATATAGCCCATGTGTGCTATACGGAAAATCTTACCTTTGATCGGTTCCTGTCCGCCAGCTATAGTAAATCCATATTTGTCCCTGAGATTTTTTACAAGAGCTTGTCCATCGAGGGATTCTGGCACTTTGATCGCTGTTGCAACATCACATGAAGGATGCGCATACAGTTCAAGACCAAGTGCTTTGATTGCTGCACGAACAGCTTTTGCAAGAACCTGATACTGATAGAACATGTTTTCAAGACCGCGTTCTTTAATCATATCGAGTGCAACGATGAGTCCATTAATATGCAGAACAGAACCGGTATAGGGATCTGTATTGGTTGCTAATTTTTTTCGATATTTCTTCCAATCGAAATAGTAATTTGATTGCTTACAATCATCGATCATTTTCCATGCTTTTTCACTGACGGCTGCATAGGCATGTCCCGGAGGAAGCATCAGGCCTTTTTGAGAACCAGCAACGCAGATGTCGACCTTCCAGTCATCCATATAGAATTCCTGTCCACCGAGTCCTGAAATTGCATCGATAACAAGGAGTGCATTTGTTTTACTTACGATCTCACCGAGTTTTTGAACGGGCTGGAGACTGCATGTTGATGTTTCGGTCAGTTGTGTGTAAACGGCTTTTACATCAGGATTTTCTTTTAGGAGTTTTTCCACAATTGCAGGATCCACAGCAGTTCCCCACTCGATATCGATGTATAAGGGAATTGCATGGAATTTCTCTGCGATCTGTCCCCAGCGCTCACCGAATTTCCCACCACGAATTATTATCGCTTTATCTCCGGGATTGAGCACGTTTGAGACTGCCCCTTCCATTGCGCCAGTTCCACTTGCAGTGAAGATCAATACATCATTTTTTGTTTGAAAAACGTATTTCAATCCTTCGATTGCTTTTCCTACTTTTTCCTTGAATGCAGGAGTCCTGTGGTGAACCATTGGTTCAGCCATTGTCTGAAGAATGGCTTCAGGGACCGGTGTAGGTCCGGGTGCCAACAAATATTTTTTCATAAGTACCTCTTATATGTCTGTTTTTTATTGTCTGCTATATTCTTTGATGATCTCCATGACCCAGCGGGTAACATCTTCGAGATCCTGAATTTTAATATTCTCATGCGTAGAATGGACATCATTCATACCTGTACCAATGATAGGAACGACCAAACCATGTTCGAAAAATACATTCGCATCACTACCGCCACCGCCAGTTACGATAGAAGGTTCGATGCCGATATTTCGTGCAGCTCTTTCTGCGATTTTCACAATTTCTTCTTCTTCAGAAATTTTCAGCGCTGCAAAATCTTTGAGAACGTGAGCATGTGACTGTGCTTTAATCACTTCACTATCAAGTGTTAATTCATACTTGGATGCAACTTCTTTGAATGTATCAATAATTTCTTGTGTGATTTTTTCTAATTTAGCTTCGTCATGACTGCGGACTTCTCCGCTGACAAAACACTGTTTTGGAACAATGTTATGAGCCAGTCCACCCTTTATGTTACCAATATTCGCTGTGGTTTCAAAATCGATCCTTCCAAGCTTGAGTTTCCCAATTGCTTCTCCGGCAACCTGGATTGCATTGATTCCCTTTTCGGGAGAACCACCAGCATGAGCTTCCTTGCCTGTTATTACAATCTCAAAAACATTCAATGATGGAGCATGAGTGACAATTGCTCCAACTCCATGCCAGTCAAGCGCAAAACCGACGTTAGCGTCGATCAGCGAATAGTCAAGATTCTTTGCACCGAGTAATCCGATCTCCTCCGAAATTGTGAATAGAACCTGTATCGGTGCGTATTCAAATCCCTCATCATCAAGACGTCTGATAGCTTCGATAATTTGTGCTACTCCGGCTTTATCATCGCTACCAAGAATGGTTGAGCCGTCAGATCGAATAAGACCTTCTTTGATTACCGGTTTAACACCAACACCTGGTTTTACAGTATCGGTGTGGGCACATAAAAGAAGCGGAAGTTTATTTACTTTACCTTTAAAATTACCAATCAGATTTCCCACATTTCCCTGTGTTGCATGATGCGCCTTATCAAAAATAACCTCTGCTCCCATCTCAACAAGATCATCAGCAATCTTCTCAGAGACCTTCTTTTCATCCTTTGACTCACTATCTATTGTGACCAAAGAAATGAAATAATCTACTAATCTACTCACATGAACTCCTCTCTAAGGGTTGCATTGGCAAAATATAACCAATAGATCAATATCTAATCAACAATATTTCTTATTTTTTGTAATTTGGATAATAGGTTAGTGTTTAGATTATTTGTCAAATAATTCAAAAATGCAGGCAAAATTATCCTGTTAGTCGTCCCACTCAAACCTCCAATACTCTTTCACAAAGTATAATTACATTAAATTATTATCCTACTTTGAGGACCTGGAACCAGATTTCATCATTAACGATCACAGCTTTAAATTGAACATTTTCAGAAATATAATAGGTTTCATCATCGATATAGATCACTTCACGCTCATCTGGCAGAAATTCAACGAGAGATCCAACCGGATATTCAACTTCAGCATACTGGCTATCATCAACGACTTTGATCACCTTAAACCATATCTCTTTATTTACAAGAACAGCTTTATACTGCAAGCCGTCCGCAATGAAATACGTCTCCCCATCAACAATAAGTTTTTCGCTGTAATCTGGAATAGATTCAACAATTGCACCAATCGGAGGGCGAACAACAACATACTCATCCTGCTCCTGGATATATACATAATACACATTGCAGCTATAGTAATACTCGATATCACGCCACCAGAAAGAATAATAATAAGGCGGAAGCCAACTGACTCTGAATCCGAAAGGAGGCCACACTCTCCAGTAATAGTCATCCCAGGGACGGTAATAGTAACCATAATAATATGTGTATTCAATATTATTATAGATGATGATATCAACATTATCATTTTCTATTTCTATTTGAATCTCTTCTGGATCAAGTTTCTGCCTTGGTGAGATGTAATTTGATTGACCTCCATGTGGATGATCTTTGAGATAATTTCGTATCATCTCATTATCAGAAGATGAATGAGATGGAATGACAGACTTTGAAGATAGTATCGATTCTGATTCTGAACTGAAATTTTTCTCCTTTGGGATGAATTTTTGTTGAGATTGGTAATCCTTGTTAGGAGAAGTAATGATCTCTTTTTCATTCGAAGGATTGATATTTACTTTTTCCTTCGGGGTATAGGGTTGAATGTCTTCGGTCTTGTTTTTTAATACTGGCTTAACAATGACCTTTTTTTCAGCGTCTTTAACCTTGTCGTCGCTGGTTGTCTTGTTATTCTTAATTTCAATGTCTTTAACAGCAGTCTTATTCGTATCATTTTTCTGCGATGAGGATTTCGTATCATCAGTCTCATTCTTATCAGTTTGAGTGATTACTTCTTTCTTTTCAGATGCGTTTTTGTGTACTGAGGGTAATCTTGAGTTAGGTCCTGCTATTACATGTGATGCAATAAAGATAACTGCAGTGAGCGTCACAAAAAAAATGCCGTAATTTCGTGTCTTTCTTTTTTTCATTTTAACCACCTATAATTTGGTTAACATTGTGTTAGATTGGAAAATTTCAAAAAAGTTTAATATTTCAAATTCCCTATTATTTATCATGATATCTCCAATCAGCTAGAAGCAGATTCCCATCTCTGATCAACCCGATTCCGGGGGTATAGATTTTATAATCATGAATTCCAGGTTCGAGCGGTGTGGTTTCCTTAACGCGAAGACATCCTTCAAAAGTAGAAAATGGTGTGGTCAAGGATTCTGAAACGGATATGATCTCAGCCCTATCCATTGCTACGTCTGGAGCAATTTCCTGGTAATATTTCGACCCTATCAAAGTAATACCCGGCATCATCAACCCAAAAGTCGCACCGTCTTTGCCTGAAATCCACTCACCATGATGATCGACGATCTCTCCATCTTCATATATATCTACTTCTTCACCGAAATAGTAAATACTGCTCGTATTTGTATCAAAAGCATAATAATTCCGCGAAATCTCTACCAGTTCATTATTCACACTTTCTCGTTCTTCAACGATGCGGGTTTCAAGCCCATCGATTATTTTCGTTTCATCGAGGACCGTTATTACAAGACGTTCATATTCATCTGCATCATGGTGCTCGAGGATGAGATAATAATTGGGTTCGAGAATAAAATATGTATTTGTTCCGGTTGACGCAAAATGATGGGACTCGACTTTGAAATCTTTGGTCCAATCCTCTATTGTTTGTGCATAAAGAGCGTTCACCCCGAGTAGTAAAAAAATCATGCTTAATAATATCTTCTTCATTATATAATCCATTAACAAATTAATTTTTATACATGTATGAAGATGTCAAGTATTAGTAAATATTGATTGACAATTTGATTTCTCTATTTTCATTTATTGTGAATAATTTAGTGAATAGAGGTAAACATGAAACATAGATACAATAAAGCTAATATTATCACGTTTTTCTCGACACTCCTCTTAATAATCTTATTTTTTTCATGTTCTGAAACGACTAAACCAGATGGATTACTGACTGTTTCATTTCCAACTCTACATAATAAACATGACCTATATTATGAACTGAACCATATGGTGCGATCTATCGAAATGCTTTTCTCTGAAGAAATCGATGAGTCAACAATCCAGGGGAATGTAGATTTTTCAGATGTAACCGGCTCTTTAAATGCACATTACGATATAGATGTTTTCGGTAAGATTGTAACATTGCAGTTTCACCCTGAATTTTACCTCAGGGCTGGTTGGAAATATATACTTACCCTTAAAACAGGGCTACACTCAAGCAAAGGTGAATCTTTTGAAAAAACTCAAGATATTCAATTTAGAACAACAGGTGAAACAATCGATTTAGTTGCAAATGCAGATAGTCTTCAACGAACTTCCATTGTATGTATAAGTGATGTGCATATGGGTGATGAAAGAGCAATTGACGGAGGTTATTGCTGGTTTGATGAAAATGCGGATGCACTCGAAAATTTCCTTGATTATGTAATGAACAGTCCTGATGTTAAGCAACTCGTTATCCTTGGTGACCTTTTTGATGAATGGCTTGTACCTTATGAAGTTGCACCTTTTGATTCATCAATAAATATCCACAATTCTAAAGACTACTTCCAGGCGATCGCAAACTGCCCGACTAACGTCGAGATCTTTAATAAGTTCAGAACAATCGTTAATAATGGTGAAATCGAGCTTATCTATGTGCCAGGCAACCATGATATGCTACTTACTCAAGAAATACTTGATGGGATCATTCCAAATATTACGTGGATGGGTGATGTACCCGGACTTGGGAAATATGCCCCCGCTAATGAGATTATTATGGAACATGGTCATCGATATGATCTTTTCAATTGTCCTCAATCGCTTGTTAATCCTTCTCACAAACTCCCACCGGGATATTTTATTTCACGTCTATATGCTCAAGGCATGACAATACAACCCCCTAACAATTTGATGGAATCCGCGAACCAAAAAGGTTCATTTGAGTTCTTTACAGGCTGGACACTTGCGTTCCTGACAGTATTATCAGATTTCGACATGGCGTGTCCCCCACTGTACGATGAGATAATCAAGATGAATGGGATTGATAGTTATTTTGAACCGTTTTCCTTTAACGGTGCCTATGAAATGTATGCAGATAGCATCGAAAGTCTATGGCAGGAAACCCAGGCAGTCAACGAGGTTCCGGTTCCCATGAGTACTGCTATGGGAATTTTTGATGGTGTTGAACTTTCGGGTGCTCCTATCTATGAATATATAATCAATCCATCTACAAAACCTTATAAAATAATAGCTTTCGGGCATTCACACAAACCACATATCATGGTGTATCCCACACAAAGTAACTACACGAGCATTTATGCAAATTCCGGCTCCTGGGTTGATGCCGAATATTGCACACACGATGTTAGGACATTCTTGGTGATCACTCCCGGTGAATGGAGCGGGTCAGAACTCGATGTTGTTATGTTATATAGATTTGATCCTGTCACAGGTACATCAAAGACAGATTATAAATTAATACTTCTCGCAGAGGAAAGTATTGAAGTAGATTAATTCTTCTTTTATGATCTAGAATTTACTCATATCCATGTGCTTCCAGCCACTTCACAACACCTTGCGCTTTCATCTCTCTTAATCGGTCAACCGCATTTTCATGATGTGAATATTGTGCAGCCCAATCCAATAATATCCTGCAGGGAAATTCATCGCATTGTGCACAATAGGAGAGTTGTTTCTTATATACACAGCATGCCAATATTTTACAGGAAGGTGACCAATGATTTCCTTCAAGATTTGATCTGCATCCATCACACCTGATCTTATCCGCATCGACATTCTGACTCTCCCAATATGCAAGCTCCTCCGGTGTGCGCAGATGGATGCTACATGTATCACACGAAAGTCCGCAGGGACTAAGCCAGTAACAATCTTTTTTCTTCATTGTACTATTCCTTTTAGATCCGATCAAACATCTATATGATAGAATATATTTATACTGATGCAGGGCATGATCGGGAAATCTAAATCAAAATTGAACCAGCTAGATGTTTCTTGGGTTTCTGTTATTTCTTTAGAAAGTTCAATACCAAAGCCGACATCTGCTCCGACACCGATTTTTTTAGAAATAAAAAACTCTCTCCCAATTCGAAAATTTGAGTAGATATATGATGAAGTACCGCTTACTTGTTTGTCTTTCACATAACTAAGACCAAACTTTGAATACCACGGTTTTCTCGAAGTGTGTTTCGGTTTTCCTGCAAAGTGGAAGTATATATCACCCGTAATCGAAGTGCAGGGTTCATCATCAAGTGGTAAGAATCCATAACTCAAGCCGAACTGCATCTGTGAAGCATGGTATCGCATTCCAATATTAATGAATTCTGGAAAACCCATTCCAATAAAAAAATCAATATGATTGTCACTAAAAACACTTCCCTGAAATCCAGCTATCACGATAAATAAACAAGCAAATAACAAGGATTTTCTTAATTTTCTCATTTCACTAAAAGACATTTTTCCACTGCTTCTGTTTTTCCATTTATGCTTAATGTATAGAAATAAATGCCTGGTTTCACTTCATTTCCCATATCATCTCT
>JAFGDR010000008.1 GCA_016932035.1 Candidatus Cloacimonadota bacterium | reverse complement strand
AGTCAAACTATAGGAGATTGTGTTTTTAGCAAAGTCCTTATCTTTTATTTTAGAATACTGCTCTTTAGAAATTTTTCCTCTTGTTTCTGCAACTGTGTATCCATTCGGAGTAGTAATATCACCTGTCAAAGTTCCAGCACCGTTATTTTTTATTGTGAATTGATCTGTAGAATTTTCTCCTACAACGACAATTCCATAATCAATGGAAACTGGATTCAAGTAAAATATTGGATCAGTAGATTCAACATCTATTGAACCTATGTATAAATTATAATTGTGAGTAGTAATATAAATATCCATTGTACCCACTGAAAGAGGATTTTCAAATGTAATAGTTATATTTCCAGTTCCGTCAGTTATTCCTCTTCCAATATGATCTCCGTTTTGTGACAAACCAACAAGTGCTCCGCTAACACCAGCAGAAACATACAGCTGGGTTTCAGTTGCATCTATAGAACTGGCATAACTCGGTGTAAGGGTTGAAGGACTATCAGTCCAGACGTCAAGTGATGGATCGCCGAGTAAATTAACACAATAATATGACCAGCGGAACCAGGGATCGCTATTACATTGCGATGCCCCATCCTCCTTTGAATCTTCATTCAGCGCACCAAGCATGTAAATGTTCTCACCAAATAATGCATCAAAGAATTGCCTGTCCATATACTGAGAGCCAGAATCGGTTCCCCCCGGATGGTACCAACCATAACGAGAGTTACCAATGAAAGCAACACAGCCATTACTAATAGTCGTGAAATATTCTGCAATACAATCTTGTGAATCATAACTGCCATTAGACCATCTATTATCAAATGCTGCTGGATAACACCCTTGTGTATAGATTATATAAAAGTTATGATTTATGCCATTAGAGGTTAGATTACTATTTGTAACATCAATGCGAGAAAATTTCATATTATAGTTTGGGTTTGAATGTCCGAGATGATTTATAATATTAGTTCCTGCGTTCATTTTACCTTGTAAATCATCCCACTCCCAAGATCCATCTCGCTGATATTGGGTTTGAATTGTGAAATTACCAGAGAATCCAGTTGTAGTATAACCGTTATTTGAACTTCCATTTAGTATTTCATCTTTATAAGTTCCTCCATAGGTAAGAGGATCATCATTCAACTCTTCACCAACCATAATTGCTTTCTCTAAATCCGTTTCTACCGGATCTTGCTGGTACATCATCTGTTTATTTAAAGCAGCACTAAATTCAGTTCCACTATCAGCTGAGATTCTACCAATATATATTTCGGCATAGTAATCAGCCTCGGAAGTCTCACCCCATTTACTATCGCTATCTACATTCCAGTCAGGTCCAGCACCGGATCCAACCCTATCAAGGGCTGCGTAGTAAAGGTCTGCTGGAATGTCATAATCCTCTGTACCGTAACCAGTGTTTATCCAGAATCCACGGTGAGGAACAATCTCAACATCACCACCAAGAAGAACATAATCAGTTCCAAGATTTTG
Source organism: Candidatus Cloacimonadota bacterium (assembly GCA_016932035.1). NCBI lineage: Bacteria > Pseudomonadati > Candidatus Cloacimonadota > Candidatus Cloacimonadota bacterium. The sequence goes on along the minus strand of JAFGDR010000008.1, from coordinate 45,945 downwards.
ATAAGCATATATAATAAAATTCCTGATTTCATCTTGATTATCCACTCCATTATAATCAGGGTCAGAATATATGTCCTCAACCGTTTTTATTAAAACATTATACCCTTGTTTGGTTTTGAACTCAGCAAAAGAAGAGAAACTTGATGAATATGTGCTACTCGTAATAATAACATATTTGTTATCACCATCTCGAGTGTTTGAATGTGCAGCATATAAATCAATTTGTTCTGGATTATCAACAATATTTCTTACTCTTGTCATTCCATCAGAACGATAGAAATTATTATATGATTTTTCTGCTTCGGTAGTTGTTTCAGTTTCAATTATAACTTTCATTTCTGAGAAGTAAGAAACCTGTCCGGACGAAGGTATATATTGGACAGGAAAAATATTACAAATCGCTATCGAATGACCCCTGAAGTATTGAGTTTGAAATTGTGTATGTAATTTTTCAGGAAAGAGCATATCAGAGTTATAAATTACCGAATATGGTTCTGTAAATTCAACCTCTCCTTGATAACTAGTAGGATATGGTTTTTGTTTGGGATAAATCTTATATTCTCCGGGCAGATCATTTTTCATTTTAGAGATTACTGAGATGCTGATAGCTTGTTCTCCTGGGGGTAGAAGCAACGTAACGGACTTACACGGTAATTCGGGTTCACCAGGTTTTGATAAGGATATAAGTTCACCCATCTTTAATTTGTGGTATTCATTACTTTGAAATATTTCTGGTGTGTCAAAATGATACACGTGTTCAACAGTTCCTGCAAACAGAGCAGTACCGAGAAATATTAGCACTGCTAACAAAATGGTCTTTTTCATAATCTTGTTCATATTATAATCCTGAACTTTCTGAATTTTATTTTCATAATCGAGAAAGACATATTGATGTTTACATCATGTTTATACATCTTTTCACACTTTATATTATACATATTCTATGCAATTTAACAAAAATTTTCTATTTTTGTAACGATTGGGATTCGGATTTTTTTGTCAAATGTTATTATTTCTAATTTACAAACATATTTCGTTTATTCCTCGTTTAAATTAATAGATCATTAGAATTTGAATAAGTTTTTATCTAATTGAGAATGAATAATAATATGATGTATGATAATTTTTTCTGATAATCATCTTTTTGTAAAACTGCTCTCACAAACTGAGAGTTAAGGGTGAAAATTATGACTTGGAAGGGTTCACAACGAAGCGTGAACCGCTGATGTAAAGATAATCAGTTCGGGGAATTGACCCTACATTTTTTGTACAATATATGCCTTTGCAGGAATTCGACGCGTTCTCTCTTTATCCATGAATACGGTAAATTCCACACTGCGTATTTCCTTCAGAGACGCTTCAGTAAGCCAGTTTTGTATCTGTTCACTCGAGTGACGATACATCGTCACCGTTCTATCCGAACCTGTATGTTCCGAGCCGATTAGTACTGCGGAATCCTCGTCTGATCGTCGATGTCCCACGACAAAAGAAAAATACCCATTATTCTTTAAAATACGTGATACTTCTGTAAATACTTCACCCAGATTTTTAAAGAAATTAAATACACCTGCACATACCGCTATATCAAAAAAGTCTTCTGAATACGGATAAGGCAACTCGGTAAGATCGTGCAGTGCCAGATCTTCAGTAATACCTTTCTGTTTGACTGCATCCAGCATCTTATCAGAAAAATCCATACCATATATCTTTAATCCTGCTTTATAAAAAAGCTCTGAACTCAAACCGGTTCCGATCCCGATATCCAGAACTTTTTGTCCGGGTTTTAAGAACTTGTATAAAAGCCCAAAAGATACTTCCGGTCCAAGCCAGCCCGTTGCTTCGGCTTCGTGGTCATATTCTTCATCATAGTGTTCGATCTTATCTTTCATTATTTTCCTCATGCATTGCTTGAATCTGTTCGACACAATATCCTTTTTCGGTTAGAAGATTTACCAGTCCCTCATCACCAGCAAGATGACCTGCACCGACAATAATAAGATAATTTTCATTATCCTTAGTAAATTCCTCGATCTCATCAATCCAGTTAAGGTTTCTTTGTATCAATAATGACTGCTTAAGAGCCGGATAATCCTCAAATCCTTTATTAAGAAGTTCATTCAATTCCTCTAGATCACCTGCTTTCCATGCATCCACAAGGTCACTGAAGCCGGCTTCCATCTCATCAAGTTCATCGATCGTTTTGAGTAGAAAACTTTCCTGATCATCTCCACCAAGTGATTCAAGCAGGTCCATCTGTTGTTCCGGTGTTTCAAATGCAAGAATGGTTTTTTCCTCTTCTTTTGATCTATTGAAAAAATGCTGATCGACACCTAACTCCGGGTTAAATCCCAAAGACTGAAGTTTAAGACTGAGCATCGTTATAGCAAGGAACCATGGCTCAAATTGCTGTAACTGTGCAAGAGGTGTTCCGAAATCGAGTAATGCTTTTCTTGTAATGTCATACGTGGAATCACTCACCATACTCTGGAAGGTTTCTCCTTCAGGACAGAATGCTTTAAGAACCGTATATTGTTGAAATGCAGGAGATTGTGTGCTGTCATAGTGCAACTCAAAGACCACGTTTTCAGCATCCTCAAAGCAGCGGAAATATTTCTCATCAAGAGGGTAATCTGATTGTTGTAGGAAGTGGATCGAACCCATCAGATATACGGTATTGTTGTCGGATTCAATTTTCCAGATGCAGGCATCGTTATTTTGAATATTTTCTTCGGCAAGAAGATTTGCGTTTATAGCAATTGCTAATATGATGATAATGAAAGTTGATAGAAGAGTTCTCTTTTTCATGATACTCCTGTTGTTTTGTTTGATGAAACCTAAAATGGATGATTCACATGAGCGTCAATTTTTTCTACAACATGTGATTTTTGAACACAAATAATACGGACGATTAGGATTGTATCCTATACCAATACTGATATTGTTCCTTAAAACCGAGTTTCTCATACAAATGAAGTGCAACCGCATTATTGAGCATGACCTGCAAATATGATGTTGAAGCTCCCTTTAACTTTCCCCATTGCATAAGTGCAGTCACAATATAGTATCCCAATCCCACACCCCGATGCTCTTTGTCGACAATAATATCATAAAGCCCGATATGATCTCCCTGTTTCACAGCGAGTCCACATCCCACGATCTGGTTGCTGATCCTGTAGCTTGCGTACACGGTTTGCGGAATGATATTCTCTAATATTCTCATATAGATCTCTGATTTTTCTGTATTGAATTCATTCAGTTCAACAAAGGATTGTACCCAATCCTCTTTCAGTTCATTGCTCAGAATGATTTCAGGTTTTGTTTCAAACTGAGCATGAGTGAGATCGCAGGTCTGTACAGAGGTTTCCGCTTCTTTTTGATATCCACTCTTCGTGAGTATATCATCGAGATCTTTTGGGAAAACACGAGATGTAAGCTTAAAGATTGTTGGAAGATTGTGCTGCTTATACAGGTTTTCACAGAAGGAGATTTTTTTCTCAACATCGATACTTGATCCAAAGATGGGACTAACTGAATTTGATCGACGCGCGACACCTTCTGCAAATCGAAGTACCCAGCCATCGTACAGCATGGTTTGAAGTGACGGCCATGCATTCATGGAAAGTTGTTCTAAATCTTGTATCAAATCATTTTCCATTATTCGCTCCAAGAATTAAAAAAATGGTACACCCACAAGGACTCGAACCTTGGACCCGCTGATTAAGAGTCAGCTGCTCTACCAACTGAGCTATGGGTGCACCTGAAATTTATTTGATCAAAAGGAGTCTTTTTACATCGGACTCGTAATTCTCTGTCAATAATTTGTAGAGATAAACGCCATTTGCACGGGTTTTGCCGCTGCTATCAGTTCCATCCCAATGCACGGAATATGAACCAGTATCAAAAGGAAGCTGACGGATCATCTGTCCTTTGATGTTGAAAATGGCTACTTGTGCTTGTTCAAAATGATAGGTTCCGGGACTGTATGAAATTGTTGTCGAATTATTGAAAGGATTCGGGAAGTTCTGTTTCAATGAGAAATTATTTGCAGGAATCTCTGGCTCAACTGCATATGTTTGATTGTGCGCATAATTTCCTGTTCGTTGGATGTTACCACGATACATCATCCATGGGTGGAATGGACCGTATTCACCTTTATAATCCCAGACGGAAATTCCGGAAGTTGTGCCAGCAAGGATTTCATAATCGCCATCCCCGTCAAGATCGTGCAGGGAGATTGGAGAAGTAACCGAGGTTGGATTGAAAATCGGGAATTCGGGCAGCATTGTACCATCATATGAGTAACAGAAGATTTGTCCGTCTTGAGTGGAAGCCAATAATTCGACATTACCATCACCATTGATATCAGAAGCAACAGGGCTAGTTTTTGAATTTGAATTCATGCTCAGAGGCCATCCATCGATCATCGTTCCACTAGCATCAAGAATACCGATTCCTCCGTCCATTGATGAGTATCCAAGATTAAATGCACCGCCGGGATACTTTGAAAAAGCGATTGGTGATGAGAATAAACTGGCAGGAAGGTCTTCTGAATGAACTACTGAACCTGTGCCATCAATGATATAAAGTTTATTGCTACTATTACCAAATGCGATCAAGTCGTTATCAAATATAATTGGCGAAGCCCAGATGTGTGACTCGGTCTGAACCGGGAATCCTGCAAGAATATTCATATTATTATCGATGGCATGTACTTTTCCATCGACTCCTCCAACCAGCATATCGATAACACCATCATTATTAATATCACCAACTGCAACATCAGAACAGAGTGCTGCTGAAAACTCATAGGGGAATGAACCATAATCATTACCTTCATGATCGATCACATACAATTTACTGTCGATACATGGTATGATCGTTTCAAGGTAATCGTCGCCATTTAGGTCTGCAAGTGTCGGTGTGGTTATGATCTGTCCGTCTATTTCATAAGAAAATGCCTGTGTTCCATCATGATGATAGGCATAGACCATGCCGTTTCTTCCAGCTACAACCATTTCGAGGTCGCCATCATTATCCAGATCACCGGCTGCAAGAGATGCCCAGATCTCTTCATCAAGCTCAATTGGGAAACCGGGTTTTGTTTGCGCATCTGTGGTTATTGCAAAGATATTTCCCAATCTGTCCACAGCAACGATCTCATCTACTTCGTCATTGTCCAGGTCTATCACTATAGGAGAGGATTTTACTTCTGCACCGAGATAGGTTGGCCAGTTGTTCTGAAGAAGAGAAACGCTGAATGTGCTATGATATGTCTTATCAAATGAGTACGTTGCAGATTGGTTGGCAGTCACATGAAGCTGATATTCGATATGTTCGTATCCGCAGCTTGGACTAACAGAGAAAATAAATGGATTCGCGCTATTATTAATAGTATTTCCTGGAGATAGATTTCCAAAATTATATGTATTATTCTGAATAGAAATAAAGCTACTGTCGCAGATAAATTCAACGATGATATTCTCAGCAAGCTGCCAGTCCGGTAAATTTTGGATTTCGACTACCATTTCGATCTGCTCGCCGGGATTGATAATACCGTCATTATCGCCAGAGGTATCATTGAAATCAACGTTAGTCACCTCAACGTTTGGATATTCGCCATCTGTCATGATGACTTCCGTTCCGGGATCTCCAAAAAGGATGAGTTCATAATAACACCATCGCATCCAGGGATTATCTACTGTAGAGACAAGCGCTACTTTTGAATAATCGTTAGCTTTACCGAGTTCTCTAATATCTTCAATAAAGAGTGCATCAAAAAAAGTACGGTCGAATTGTTGAGAAGTTCCCTCAATTGAACCGGGAGAATACCAGCCGTAACGGGTATTTCCCACAAATGCCATTGGCCCGTGTTCGGCTATAACAAGGCGTTCGCCCACACATTCACTGCTACTGCTTGTTCCATCGTCAAATGCAGCCGGATAGCAGCCTTGTGTATAGATGAATCCATATTCATCATTTGTAAAAGTATCCGGGGTATTAGGGCTCATACCCATGAGAATACTGTAGTTGGCATGCCCCATGTGATTTATGATACCCATTCCTGAATTAATTGCATTTTTTACAGCAGTTCCAGAATAGGTTTCTTCGCGCTGATAGAGTGTATAGAAATGATAATTATCTGTTGGGATTCGAGTTGCAACATCATCTTTGTAGTCACCGCCCCAGGTTACGGGATTCCAGTTAAGATTTTCACCGACCATACAGGCTTTTTCAAGCGCAGGTTTTGGAACATCGGTATAGCTCTGAATCTTATATATGGCATTTACAAAATCTTGCTGTGTGTCACCGGGAATTCTACCAACTGCAAGCTCAGGATAAAAATCAGGATTGTCATTCATCTCTCCATACCTGTTATCCCCGTCAGCGTTCCAGCTGCCGTCCAACCCACCATAGTAAAGGTCTGACGGGATATATCCGATCGTGCTTCCTGCTGCAACATAGAACTGTACGTCAGGTACGATCTCGTCATCGCCACCGAGGAGAACATATTCAAGAGGATTGCTCGTACTAAGCCATGATGCATATGCAAGGATGAGGAAATTTCTGATCTTCTCAGCATTGGTTGAACCGGCATAATTATCAAAAATATCTTCCACCGTGTATATCTCTGCGAGCATACCTCGGTTGATCTTCCAGTTCTTAAAAGACGTAAATGTCGGAAGGAAGTTTTCTGATGTTATGATGATATAGTCATGTGGCTCTGATGGGTCTATCAAGTCATCACGATAATATGATGGAGTTTCCTTGCCAAGATAGGATTGAGTTTCGTATGGATTATCAACCATCATATCGAGCTCGGAAAGTGTTTTGTCGGAATTTTTCAGCATCTTTGATTGGTACACCGCATGATCTGGGTGGTATGTTGTTTCAATCTCAAGTGACCAGTCAGAAGCATATTCGACTATTCCTGAACTGGGGATGTATCGAATCGGATAGATATTTATCAATGCGATTGAATGCCCGGTGTACATTTCTGTGCTGACATGTTTATATTCCATTGCAGGATAAGGTGAATCTGATGAATATACTTTTTCATTTCTTTGAGTAGGAATGATCTCCTTCACGCTTGTTGGCTGCGGAGTTCTGGCAAAGTCGATGTAAGTATCATTTGCTACGAGCTCCCAATCAGAATGAGTTGTTTTAATTGAAATGATTTTTTCTCCGTAAGGGAGAAGTATCTTAGCTCCATAAAAAGGCATGAGCGGCTCCCCTGGGATCTGCTCAGCTGTCGTAAAATCTGTTATGATGTGATTATCTACAAGAGCAGGTCTATCGAAAGTGAAATCTAGATTTACATTTGCTGCATGTGCAAAGCTGAAAGCTACAAGCAATACACCAAGAAATGCTGTAAAATATTTATACATGAATACTCCTAAATAATAATTTTCAGTTTTATTAAAATGTAATTGGAGAGGTTTCTTTGTCAAAATTAACGGAAATTTAACGTATTGATTATTTATTACGTTATTATTCTAATCAGAATGAATTGTATAAGGTTAGAAGAAATAATTCACTTGAGTGATTCCTGAAGTTTTGCTTGATACGATCGAGCTTTCTGGAATATTTCGTCTTCGTCGATGTGGAGCAACTGTCTGTCTTTCATGAGGATTTTACCATTAATAATAACATCTTGAACGGATTCGCTGTGCATTGCATAAACTAGATGTGAATACACATTATACATTGGCAGGTTTTCAAGCTTGTTTCTTTCAAGAAGAATTATGTCGGCTTTTTTCCCAATCTCCAGCGATCCCACTTCCTTATCCTTATTGAATATTTTTGCAGGTTCGATTGTAACCATTCGAACCACTTCTTCGGCATTAAGAAATGTCGGATCGTTATTGATGGCTTTGTGAACTTTAGCGGTCATATCCATCTCATCAAGTAGACTGAGGTTATTATTACTCGCTACTCCGTCCGTTGCCAGCGAGATCGTTACGCCATTTTCCTTATATCCTTTGATGGGTGCAAAACCTGAAGAGAGTTTAAGGTTACATTCAGTGCAGATATTAACGCCGACGTCTTTATCTGCGAGTATCTTCTGTTCTTCATCATCGATCCAGACACCGTGTGCAATCGAGACATTATTTCCTAAGAAACCGATCGAGTCAAGATAGTTTACAGGACGAATATTGTGTTCTTTCAAACAGTCATCGACCTCTTTCTTGGTTTCAGAAACATGTGTATGAATAAGCATTCCCTGTGAGCGTGCTTTTTCAGCTGCAGTAATCAGATTTTTTTTCGAACAGGTGTAAATTGAATGAGGCATCATGGCAAAATCGATACGTTCATTCCCTTTAAATTCTTCATAAGCTTCAACAGAATAATTGATCATGCTCTCGGGAGTTTTGTGAAATGCCATAGGGAAGTCGAGAATCGCTTCTCCGAAAATTGCTCTCATGCCAGCTTTTGTGGCAGCTCGAGCAGCTTCCTTCTCATAAAAATACATGTCGTTGATCATCGTGATTCCGTTCTTGATAAGTTCTGCACAAGCATGATATGAGGAATCATACACAAACTGTGCTCTCACAAATTTCTCTTCTGCAGGCCAGATGTGATTCTCAAGCCATGATTGCAGTAAAAGATCATCTGCAAATCCACGCAGATAGGTCATTGCAATATGTGTATGCCCGTTGATCAAACCGGGCATGACGATCTTTGTCGATGCATCTATGATGTTTGAACTGGTATATTCTTTGAGGATTTCTTTAGTTTTCCCGATTGCAACGATCGTGTCTTTTTCTATTGCAATTGCACCATTTTCAATAATATCCATACCTGTATTAATCGTTACAATATAACCATTTTTGATAATAATATCAACGTGTTGCATATTCACTCCGGATGCTTTTTGTTATATGTTTTTGATAATGTGATAGAGTTTATCACCCATTGTGTGGACTTTTTTATTTTTATCGGAACGCCAGTCTTTGATTGTGTTTTTTGTGAGGAGTGCGAAATCGTTGTTCTTCTCTTTTGAATTTGAGCTCTTCAGACTATTCGCCAGCTTCTTCATTGATACCCAGATCGTTTTTACACGCCTGTCATCTGCATCCTTAAGGAGTTCCTGCACGTATGGATAAACCTCAGCAGGTCGCGATCGTGCTATTTGTATGAGGGTGTGGGTAATCTTCTTTTGAACCTCAAGGCTTTCATCATCGATGATCTTAGTTATGAATTCCATAACAAAATGCGGATCTTTTGTAGAAAAGTTTTCCAATCCATGGAAAGATAGGGATCGCTTGCGTTCGTCTTTGCTTTCAATCCATTTCAGCATGTTTTTTTTCATGAGCTGCGGGTAATCTTTCCAGAATTGATCCATGATATTTTCAGCTTCCCATTTGATGGAGTCATAATAATCGCTGACGATCTCGATCATCTCTTCGGGTTGTTTTTTATAGTAGTATAGAAAAAAGAACAATGCTGTTGCCCGTTTGGCATAATTCTTAGAATCAAGGAGACCTTTCATCAGTTTGTTGAGCTTATCTTTTTGCTCTGATTCTGCGAGGGTTTTTCCTACGATCTCTCTACCGAAATAATTTTTGCATGCAGCAAGATCGTCTAATTTCTTTGTACCCTTTTTTTCATTTTCAATAAAAATTTCAAGAGCTTTTTCAGTTTCCAGCTTGAGTTCTTTCTCATCTCTATCTGTTAAGCGACCAATTTTGTTAACCATGATGTTCCTTTCGTGGAATAACGATGTTTTGTCTAACTAAAATTTATTATAGTATAGAAGTTTTCCAGATAATAACAAATTACTTATCCAATCTCCTTACGGGTTATGCGTGAATGCAATTTGTTGGTTACCAAATTTTGCAGCATTGATTTTGTGTCAAGAATTAAAATTTATTGGTAATTTTGGAATTTGCTAATACATGTTACAGATTAATACTTCTTCAACCTGTTTTTCTTGACATGCAAGGCGAAAAATTATTGGATCTTTATACGTTCAAAAGGAAGATAAAAAAATATAATGTATTATGCAATCAGAATGCAAAAAACTGGAGTGATCATGAAAAGATTAATTTCTTTTGTTTTGTTTTTGTTTTTAACATCTCTTATTTTCGCACAAAATAATTGCCTTACCTTCGATGGAGAGGATGATTATATTTCAATCAGTAATGAATCAAATTTTGATTTTTCTTCAACCTTGACTATAGAAGCTTGGATATATGCAGAAAGTGTTCAATCTCAATGGACTGGAGTTGTTACAAAAGGAGATAATGCTTGGAGGATCCAATTTACTTCTGGGGGGCTTCTTAATTTTAGTACTGGGGGTGGTTCAATACAATTAAGTGAGAGTATTTTAAATGGATGGTATCATATTGCATGTGTTGCAGACGGTAGCAATTTATATATTTATTTGAATGGTAGACTTGAGGTGTCAGGTAATCAAGGTGGAAATATTCATACAAGCAACGAAGTGGTTAACATTGGAAATACTACTAACATGACTGGCAGATATTTTGATGGTTTGATCGATGAAGTGCGTATCTGGAGTGATGTAAGAGATATTTCTGAAATTCGTCAAAATATGTATAGGGAATTGAATGGAGACGAGCAAGGTCTCACGGGTTATTATAAATTCAGTGAAAGTAGTGGAACATCTCTGAATGATGCAACATCTGGGAACAATGATGGTACACTTACAAATATGTCCGGAGATGAGTGGGTAAATTCTGGAGCGTTTGCCGGTCCGAGAAGGTGCCTTGATTTTGATGGGAGTGATAATTATGTTGAGATACCTAATCTGGCAGAATCATCTTCAGGTACAATTGAAATGTGGATTCTTCCCGATGCTACTGATGCTGAAAATCCAATTTTAGGTAATGGAGCTGTAGGAAATTTATCATTAGCGCTAAGGGTAACCAGTGATTATAAATTACGGTTTTCTGCTCATGACGGGAGTTGGCATGAAGTATACAGTGATGCAGGAACGGTCTCAACAACTGAGTGGATACACATTGCAGCTGCTTGGAATGGGAGCACAGCAAGTATTTATATTAACGGTATATATCAAAATAATGTAGGGTGTAGTTCACCCACATCTTTTGGCGGTAATTGGCATATCGGCGGTTCTACAATTTCTGGAACAATGGATTATTTTGCAGGAACTTTAGACGAAGTACGCATCTGGAATGACGCCCGGTCGGATGAAGAAATACAGAATAATATGTGCCGTACTCTTGATGGAGATGAAGATAATCTTGTTGCATACTATCGGTTTGATCAACTCAACACCGATGGACAAACCACCTTGTATGATATTACTACAAATAGAAACAACGGAACACTTTACAATATGGACCCAACAGCAGACTGGGTAGAGTGTACCGCATTCGATACTTGGATCGGATGGTTCGACACTTCATGGGGTGACTCAAAGAATTGGAGCAGAGGGGTGCCGGATAATTCAGAAAATGTCGGTATCTTTAAATGGACTCTTGGACATACTCCAACAATAGGAAGCAGTTCTTCAGCAAAATCTCTTGTAATAGGATTGCTCGAAACACTTATCCTGAATTCTAGTCTTTCCATCTATGGGAATTTATATGAGCTTGGAGAACTAACCCATAACAGTCAAACAGTCACCTGTGCAGGTTCAGGCGCACAGTTTCTTGTAGGGAGTTTAGATTTTTATGATCTTGTGATTAATAATTCTTCTTCGGATAAAAAAGTGAGTGCTTGGTGGACCACATCGCTGCAAGTCGACAATAATCTTACTGTAACTGATGGAATATTCTATAGTAAATCGTATTATAAGAATGTAAATATAGCTGCTGATGGAACCCTCGAACTAAGCGGAAATATTACCGTGAGTGGTAACTGGGATAATGACGGAACCTTCACTCACAATGATCATAAAGTGACGTTTGACGGATCTGCAAGCCAGACGATTGATGGTAATAATTCTACAACCTTTTATGATATGACTGTTACCAATACGAGCGGAGTCGTTCTCGGAAATTCTAATACTGTAAATCACACCCTAGATTTAAATAATGATTCAAAGGTCACTCTTGGCAGCAATACACTCACCATTGGATCATCGGGTTCTATTACTAATTATGATGCGGATAGTTATATTGTTACAAATAGTACAGGAGTGCTGAAAAGAAAGAGCGTTGGAGGAAGCAATGTGACCTTCCCGATTGGAAATGCTGCCTACAATCCAGTTATTATCAATAACGGTGGAATTCCAGACAATTTCTCGGTAAAAGTTACAGATGGAACGCCAAGTAGTATCGTAGATGCAACGCGAGTGGTCAATCGAACATGGACGATCACCGAAGATGTTGCAGGCTGGTCGGATGCATTACTTATGCTTCAGTGGAATGGTGGAGAAACAGGTGGTAACTTTGACATAGAAAATCAACTTGTAATGGGGCGCTATCTTGGTTCTGGAACGAATTGGGAAACGAAATCAGCATCCTGGGGTGGCACAGGACCATATGCTGCTGCAGCAAGTGGATTTACTTCATTCTCTGACTTTGTGGTTGCAAGTGGGGGCTCTGGAACACTTCCTGTTATTCTCTCTACTTTCACCGCACAATTCATAGAAAACATTCCAACGATCCATTGGTCAACCCAGTCCGAATTAGATAATATGGGATGGTTCATATATAGAAATGAAGAGAACAATTTCTCATCCTCAGAAGTGATATCTGATATGATCGAAGGACAGGGAACGACCACGCAACAGCAGTTCTATACCTATGAAGATGATATTGAGAATCCTGAAGTGGGAGATACCTATTACTACTGGTTGGAATCTGTAGATTACAGCGGAATAATACAACATTATGACAGAGTTGCGATACTGACGATTCCAGATACACATGGTTCGAATAATAATCTTGTTCCGGTTCCAGAACGTTTTGGACTCTTTCAAAATGAACCGAATCCGGTTGTTTCATCAACTCGAATAGCATTTAACTTACCAGAAACTGCCAAGGTTGATCTTGCGATATATAATCTCAAAGGGCAGCTTGTAAAAAAGCTCTATTCTGGTAAGACATCCAAACATACCGTGATGTGGGATGGTAAGGATGAAGATGAGAAAAAGCTCGAGAACGGAGTGTATTTCTATAGATTGATAGTAAATGGAAAAATTGAAGGTATTAGGAAGTTAATACTGATGAAATAACATATCGTTTTTGGGAATTTTTCTTGACAGTTTTTAAGTAATAAAATATTAATTTTTCGAGTATTTGATACTCCTGTATATCCTCTACTGGATAGTAATGAAGAAAATTGCTTATGAGGTTCAAAGGAGTATAAATGAAAAAAATCTATCTTTTTTTTCTGTTGATATTTTGGTCGCTCACTCTTTATGCCAATTCGTCTTTTCTAAAAGATCACTTTTCCTCAGAACAAAATTCGTCATTTACTGCAGAAGATGTTGTGGATTACTTAAATGATAGCAAAGCAGAGGGTGACTTAACATTTGGTAGTGAATATGTATTTCATAGTGATGCCACTATGTTTATATGTGCAGCATTACTCGATGATAATCATTTTGTTGTTGTTTATAATAATGGCAATGATTATGGGGGAGAAGCTGTAATAGGAACAGTTTCAGGTAATGTAATTTCATTTGGTTCAAATTATGTTTTTGATGAAGATTATATTTATTTTCCGAGTGTAGCTGCTTTAGATGCAACTCATTTCGTTGTTGCTTATAGACAAAGGGGTGGAGTGTATCCGGGAGTTTCAGTATTAGGTACAGTTTCTGGTTCTACAATTTCATTTAGTTCATCTTACACATTTAATTCAAGCAGTACAACTCATACAAGTACTGCAAAATTAGATGCCACCCACTTTGTTATCGTTTATAGAGATGATGGTGATAATAGTAATGGTAGGGCTATAATTGGCACTGTATCTGGAACCACTATCTCATATGGTTCACCATCCACATTTAACTCAGGAAGAACGGATGATAAATCAGTTGCTAAGCTGGATGACACACACATTGTTGTTACCTATAAGGATCATGGAAATTATGAACGCGGAACCGCAACAATAGGAACAATATCTGGAAATTCGATAACTTTTGGAAGCGAATATGTTTTTAATATTGGCTCCACTTCAAAACCTAGTGTAGCGGCCTTAACCTCAACTTCCTTCGTTGTAGCATATTATGATGGTTCTGGAAACTCAATAGTTGGCACCGTTTCTGGAAGTACAATATCTTACGGTTCAGAGTATACTTTTCATTCAGAACCTTCAGGAGGAACTGATTATCCTACAACAGCTCGTCTTGGACCAACTCATTTCATTGTTGCTTGTAAGGGACTCCCTGGATACACAACCGGATATGCAAGAGTCGGTTTTGTTGATGGAACTACCATCAGTTATGGAGAACAAGGTGACTTTAATAGTGGACAAACAGAAGATCTATATGTAATTGCTCAGGATGCAAAACATGCGATATTTACCTATACTGACGTGGGAAATTCAAGTTATGGTACAGCTCGTGTAGGAACAATTGAAACAACACTGCCAATCGTTCTCTCCACGTTCACAGCTCAATTCATCAATAACACTCCAACCATTCACTGGTCAACCCAGACCGAAACTGATAATATGGGTTGGTTTATTTACAGAAGTGAAGAAAATAATTTTTCATCAGCAGAGGTTATTTCAGAAATGATAGAGGGGCAGGGTACGACAACCTTACAGAGTAATTATGTATTTGAAGACAGTATGCTGGATCCTGAAATTGGTGATACTTATTATTATTGGTTAGAATCTATAGATTATAGTGGAATGGTTCACCATTACAATAATGTAGCAGTTCTCACTATTCCAGATGAAGGAAATTCTGGACATAGTGGCATAGCTGAGCCAGAATATTTTGGATTGCTGCAAAATGAGCCGAATCCTGTTATCTCATCAACTCGAATTTCATTTAATCTCCCAGAAACAGGACTGATTGATCTTGCGATCTATAATCTCAAAGGACAACTCGTAAAGACACTCTATTCAGGAAATACATCCAAACATACGGTTATGTGGGATGGCAAGGATGAGCAAGGAAAAGAAATTGAGAGTGGAGTGTATTTCTACAAGATGGTTATGAATGGAAAAACAGTTGACACAAAGAAGTTGATCCTATTGAGATAGAAACATCGTTATTTTCGGAGGTCTTGATGAAAACACGAAAAGGGGTTTTTGTAAGTAGTATTATCCTTTTCATGCTACTTATAAATTGTGCTTCGATTGCAGGTCAGTCACAAAAGGATCCATTGGATATGCTCCTGATCGGCTCGAGTTATTTTAACTATCATAACCTGAGAAACCATCTTCAAAATCTTGCTGACAGCGCTGGTATTGTGGTTGAATTTGATATTTATGCTGTCAACGGTCTCTATCTTTATGACCATGCGTACAATATGGTAACTGAATCAAAGATACAGGAGAAGGATTGGGATTACGTCATCCTCCAGGGGTGTGGAAGTGTAACTGCATATCCGAATTATTATACTGCGCATCCTGTGTATCCAGCGTTGGTGATCTTACGGAACAAGATCATAAACAACTGCGATTCCACTAAGATGGTATTTTGCATGCCATGGGCATTTGAGGATGGTATGACATGGGTACCTGGTTGGACGGACACGTATGTGGATATGCAGAATCATATTTATGATAATACCCTTCAGTGGTCGAATATGATCGGTTTCGAGATCGCTCCGGTTGGATGGTCATGGAAGAAAGTACTGGTTGATCTTAATTTTCCACTTCATTACCTGCATATGAGTGACTGGAATCATCCATCGCTCAGAGGTTCATATCTTATGGCGTGTACGATCTTTGCAACGGTTTTCCAGCAGAGCTGCATTGGGGTGAATTATAATCCAGGAATCGATGAAGATGAAGTAACAAATTTTCAAACTGTGGGAACAAACACAGTTCTAGACAGTCTCGATCTATGGAATATCGAACCGATCTATTCAGTAGATCCACACATTGGAACAGAACAAACGTATCTCCATCAGAATACCCCGAATCCCTTTAATGGGTCGACAGAAATTTCTTACTCTTTGATACAATCAGGTCACGTGGAATTAGCAGTATACAATCTCATCGGGCAGAGAGTGAAAACCTTGTATTCCGGAAATCAACTCTCACAGGTTTTGCACTGGGATGGCACTGACGAAAATGGCGAAAGAATGCCGTCAGGTGTGTATTTCTATCAATTGTTCCTTGATTGTGAAAATCTTGAAACAAAAAGGATGATCCTGCTACAATAGTCCAAAACTTTGTAAGGATATCTTATGGGTGTTTCAAGCTCTGTTGAGGAATTGATACAGAAGGGTATGGCAGCTGGTGATGTCGACATGAATGAGGAAAATGCGATCTGGTGCCAGCATAGCAGCGATAAGGTCGATATAGCCCAGGTTCTTATGAAGCTGGTGCGGCAACAATTCAAACTTTCATCTACAGGCAATGATTTGAGAGCACTTTCAATTGGTTCAGGATCTGAGCCACAATTCCAAATCCTTGAATCGGCTTTCCGAGGGAAATTGTATTTGTTGGATATCGATCCTCATCCACTCTCGATCATTAAAGCAAGAATTAAAAACCTTTCCATAGATCATGTGCAGACCGTTGAAGCAGATTATAATAAAACTCTTCTTCACGAAATCGATGCAAAGAGTTTTAAAAAGAATATACTTGATGGAAAGAGACTTGATTTGATCGTTCTTCATCACTCTTTGTACTATTGCAGCGCATCGGTTTGGGAAGTGTTTTTCAATACGCTAAAGGATATTTTATTGTCAGAGAAAGGTGCGATTCATGCTGTCATGATGTCTTCCCGATGTGAAGAGAAGGATTCAACTACCTGGTTATATAATCATTTTGCGGGTAAGTTTTTTGGTGTTCACAATGATCAGGATCTGAGAGCATTCGGTGAAAAGTTGGGACATAATCCTGTTTTCCAAAATACTCATATACATCAAGAAACTCACAAAGTGAAATTCTTTATTAATGATTTTGAGAAATTTATGGCAGTGATCTGGATGATCCTTCTTTATCCTAATGTCCACGATTATACAGCCGACCAGAAGAAAGAGATTACACAATACATTTATGATAATTTCTACATACTGAAAAAACCTCTCATACAAGAGCAAAATCATTTGATCGTGACAAGATGATATTTATTGTAAAAGTGTTATTTGTTGATCAATAAAAAATCTGCTCCTCCACAAGATATACGTTATTATCATCTTTAACGACAAGATAGTGGATTGAGTTATTGTTATCAAATGCTACTCGTCCCCCATTATGTGAAATGATAGCAGGATATTGCTTGCCGATATTGCCATTTATCACAACTGATTGAGTTTTATTTTTCTCTACTGTATATACAAGGAATTGACCATCAGAACTGAAAATTGGTGGCGTTACCAAAGCTTGATGATACGCTGTGGGTTTTGAATTTTCATAGATCACTATACCGCTGTCTGCTTCTACAGCATATACAAGATACCTGCTATCCGGTGAGAATGTTAATGTATTTTCTAAAATTGCTGAATGCTGGGATATTACTTTCTCATCCTTTATGATAATCCATTTATTTCCATCCTTAGCAGTATAAGCAAGGTGTTTGCTGTCGGGACTGAAAATGATTTGACCGAGGTCATCATACGGCATACTCTCCTCTCCATCTTTAATGACGAGCCAATTGTTCCCATCGTAGGCAAAATAGGCAAGGTGCTGACTATCCGGACTGAATCGTATAGATGACTCCGATATTGATGTATATCCTGCTAACTCTATCCCGTTTACCACAACTTTCTCAAGCCCTGAATCTACAACAATATACGCCAGCTTCTCACCATTGGGACTAAAAACGAGGGAATTGGGATACACATAGTCATACGATTTTCCTGCAAATTGGTCTTTTACGATAAACCTTTCGCCGCTGAGTTCTTCTCCTACATAAACAAACGTTTTGCAGTCAGGACTAAAGATAAACGGAGGACATACCTCATAAACATATAATGAATCAACCGAATCCAATTCCGAAGGGATCATACCGGGTAGTGTCACATAGTCATAAACCATATCAGAACCCCATTCATGATATGCACCATATGCAACATGAGCTCCATCGGGACTGATAATCAATGATGCATCTACAAATCCCGATCTGGAGTAATCATGTTCATCAGAATCGACAACTACTTTCCAGTAGGAATCTTCTGCAAACAATCCAAATATCCCCCCACTATAACCTTTATAATACACGAAATATGCAACAAATTTACTTGTGGGACTGAATACTGGTGTCCCAATACCGATGTCGTCATACCGTTCCTTTGGGCTATCATTAACGACTACCCTTAAACCCGAATAGACATCTTCAATATACGCAATATGCCTGCCATCAGGACTGACCACAATTGATTCCGAAAAAAAATCAGTATTAAGGTCCGCGATGACCTTCTCTTTAATGTTTCGGGTAATGTTTGTTGGTCTTTTTACACAACTGCAAGCAACGAGTAAAAGAATATTTATCACGATTATTATTTTTTTAACCATACAACCTCCAAGTTTTAAAATATTTGAAGATCCAGTCCTGAGGATGCTGATAGAATTACTTACCACAGAAAATATTGACTATTTCATACATATTGATGTCAAGAAATTCTCAGTCAAACCATAAATTCTTTACAAAAATTTTTCAACGTACAATTGATACATCAAAAGAGAGGTTTCATGAATAAAAAGATTATAAGTTTTGTTTTTGTTTTAGTATTTATGTTTTCGATATATGCTCATGCTGAATCACTTTTCTCATCCGGTTCATTATCAGGAGTTTTTGGTGGACCCATTGCTAAATATACTAAGATCAACAATGAGGATGCACTGATTGTTGGTGCCCGTGGAGGATGGGTTTTCAACAGTATGTTTTCTGTTGGGGGTGGAGCTTATGGACTCATGAACGATATTCCAATCAATGCTGCTCAGCCAGACACAAATTTTATTAATCTCGGATACGGAGGAATTATTCTTGAGTATATCGGGATGTCAGACAATATCATTCACTGGCAGGTCAATACGCTGATCGGAACTGGTGTGGTGAGTACAAGGAATGGGAACGATACCGGCAAGAATGACATGATATTTATCTTGGAACCAGGTATTGATGGGGTGTTAAATATTTCATCAACCATCAGAATAAATGCTGGGATCAGCTATCGGTATATTTCTGGCATTGACCCGAATAATTTTAGCGGTTATCTTGCTAAGAATGATCTATCCAATCTTTCAGTTGGTCTGGCTGTCATGTTCGGAAGTTTTTAATAGAATTTATGACAACATAAAGAAGCCCACTATTTCTCGTGGACTTTTTTGTAAGTTAGCAGAATTAATTGTTACTCATTACGTGATTTGACATAAACATTTTGTAACATTTCAACATATCTTTCACATCTGATTACGCTTTATATCAACACTTGGAAAATTAGAAGATTGACATAAACATTTATATTCGACTAAATCAAGTTTATAAATTTTAGCAAATAGAATGTGATGATATAAATATTTAACTAAAAGTTTTGACACCTATTGCATGGATTTTTTTTTTGCACAAATTTCATGAATAATTTATAAACACATATTCCTTTTAACTATTGTACCATTGAAAATTAAATATACAAATATCATTAAAATTCAACACTTACAGAATTAGAAAACTAATTACGACTATTCATATGAACTTTTTAAATATTCTTGAAAATAAATAGTATCATAAGAGGTTTATAATGGGTAAGAATATTGTTGAAAAGATTCTTTCAACACATATAGTGGAAGGTAAACCTGAGAAAGGTCATGAGGTTGGAATCAAGATTGATCAAACACTTACTCAGGATGCTACAGGAACAATGGCTTATCTTCAGTTTGAAGCCATGGGAGTTCCCAAAGTGCAAACAGAACTATCTGTTAGTTATGTCGATCACAACACAGTTCAGATCGGCTTTGAAAATGCTGATGATCATAAGTATCTGCAGTCTGTTGCAGCCAAATACGGCATTGTATATTCTCGTGCCGGAAATGGAATTTGTCATCAGGTTCAACTGGAAAGATTTGGTAAACCAGGAAAAACCTTGCTTGGTTCAGATTCTCACACTCCAACCGGTGGAGGAATCGGAATGATGGCAATTGGTGCCGGAGGTTTGGACGTCGCAGTAGCTATGGCTGGCGGAGCTTTTTTCCTGCCTTATCCCAAAGTTATCAAGATCAACCTGACCGGTGAACTCCAACCCTGGATAGCAGCAAAAGATGTTATCCTTAAGGTATTGGAAATTTTCACAACCAAGGGAAACGTGGGCTGCATATTTGAATATGGCGGACCTGGCGTGAAAACGCTTACAGTTCCTGAACGAGCAACCATCACAAATATGGGAGCTGAATGCGGAGTTACAACTTCTATCTTCCCCAGTGATGAGATTACCAAAGAATTTCTAAAAGCTCAAGATAGAGAAGAAGATTGGTCGGAACTAATCGCAGACGAAGATGCTAAGTACGATCAAGTTGTAGAAATAAATCTTTCTGAATTGGTTCCAATGGCTGCCACTCCTCATAGTCCGGGCAACATCAGCACGGTAAAAGAGATCGGTGAGATAGATGTAGATCAGGTTTGCCTAGGAAGCTGTACGAATTCTTCCTACACAGATATGATGACAGTTGCTGAAATCCTGAAAGGCAGAAAACTTCATCCAAATACAAGTTTCGTAGTAACTCCTGGTTCCAAACAGGTTATAGAAAACATCATGAAAGATGGTGGTTTTGCCAGCATCGTTTCTGCCGGAGCTCGTATAGCTGAATCGGCTTGTGGTTTCTGTATTGGAAACAGTCAGTCTCCCAAAACAGATGCAGTTTCTTTGAGAACCAGTAACCGTAACTTCCTGGGAAGATCAGGAACCAAATCTGCCAATGCCTATCTTGTTAGCCCGGAAACAGCGGCAGCAGCAGTAATCACAGGAAAATTCACTGATCCCAGAGATCTGGAAAAACTGGGAATTGAATATCCCAACGTGAAAATGCCGGAAAAATTCTACATTGATGATTCCATGTTCATCTTCCCGCAGGATGCTGAGAAAACAGAGATCTATCGTGGACCAAACATTGGCGATCCTCCCGCAGCTAAACCTCTGCAGGATAAAATCGGTGGGGTTGTTACACTCAAAGTAGAAGATAAGATCACCACAGATCACATTATTCCAGCAGGCTCCAAAATGAAATACCGTTCGAACGTTCCTAAATACTCTGAATTCCTATTTGAAGTGGTTGATCCTACGTTCCACGACAGAGCGGAAGAAATTAGGGACAGCGGAAAAGATAACATCATCGTTGCAGGACTTTCCTACGGACAAGGTTCCAGCCGTGAACACGCAGCTTTATGCCCAATGTACATGGGAGTGAAAGCAGTTCTGGCAAAATCGATGGAGAGAATTCACAATGCCAATCTTATCAACTTTGGAATTCTGCCTTTGAACTTTGTGGATGAAGCAGATTATGACAAGATCGATCAGGCAGATGAACTGGAAATTTCCAATATTAAGATAGCCCTGAAAGAAGGGAAAAATCTGATCGTTAAAAATCTATCTAAAGGTATCGAGATCGAAGCAAAATACTCGCTTTCCGATCGTCAGAAGAAGATCCTTCTGGCTGGCGGTACTTTGGCAATGATGAAAAAATAATTCATAGAAATTAAATAGGAGAACGTGATAATGGCACAAAAAGGAATCAGGGAATTCGATGCCAAAAGAATGATGTCGAAAGCTCTTCCTGAATTTTCTCATGGAAAGATCAAGTTTGAAGCCTCTCAAGTTTTGATCGGACCCAACACAGATCTGCAGAAACTGGCAGACGAAAACCAGTGGCTCAAAACAACCAAGCTGGTGGCAAAACCAGATCAGCTTTTTGGTAAAAGAGGTTTGAATAA
Organism: Candidatus Cloacimonadota bacterium; assembly: GCA_016932035.1. Taxonomy (NCBI): domain Bacteria; kingdom Pseudomonadati; phylum Candidatus Cloacimonadota; species Candidatus Cloacimonadota bacterium. Next base: position 23,957 of record JAFGDR010000008.1, on the reverse strand, counting down.
CCTGCTTTTCGTAAACAAAAACTGGGAAGAAGTTCAATCCTGGATCAAAGAGCGCATGAACAAAACCTTTACGATAAAACAGACAACAGGTGAAACTACCGGTGAACTGAATCAGTTTCTAGTAGAAAAATTCGTTCCGCACGAAGAAGAGTATTACATTGCAATCACTACTTCCCGCGATAATGATACAATTCACTTTTCCACAAAGGGTGGAGTGAATATCGAAGAGGTGTGGGATACAGTTGTTACGCTTGATATTCCCATTATAGAAGATATCGAAGATCAGGATGTGGAAGGTTTCCTTCCTGCTGAACTTGGAGAAAGAAAGCAAACAGTTGCTGAATTCATTACTGCCCTCTACAAAATGGTTGTAGAATATCATTTTGTATATCTTGAACTTAATCCATTCACCTTTGTAGATGGTGTTCCGGTTGCACTGGATGCTGTGGCAAAAGTTGATGATTATGCGTCCTATCAGTGTGCAGAATATTGGGGAGATCTTAAGTTCCCAAGTCCGTTTGGCTTGGAGAAAACTCTGGAAGAAGAGAAGATTGATGAGATCGATGAAAGAACCGGTGCTTCGCTCAAGCTTACAATTCTCAATCCTGAAGGACGCATCTGGAACCTGGTAGCCGGTGGTGGTGCTTCTGTTATTTATGCTGATACAGTTGTAGATCTTGGATATCACAAGGAACTGGCAAATTATGGGGAATATAGTGGAAATCCCTCTACCGAGGATACTTACGTTTACACAAAGACTGTTCTTGATCTGATGACCCGCAGGAAAGATCCACAGGGCAGACCAAAATTCCTGCTTATCGGTGGTGGAATTGCCAACTTTACCGACGTGGCAAAAACATTTACCGGAATCGTGCAGGCGATCACAGAATTCAAAGATAAAATAAAAGAAACTAACGTAAAAATATATGTTCGTCGTGGCGGACCTAATTATGTGGAAGGTCTTAACATTATGAAAAGACTGGGTGAAAAACTCGGTATTCCAATCGAGGTGTATGGTCCTGAAACGCACATGACAAAAATCGTATCTCTGGCACTTGGTCAGAAGGTAGGTGCATAATGAAAAACTATGAACTCTTCGATAAAAATACACGCTCCTTCATTTATGGGGCACAGCAGAAAGCAGCACAGAGAATGTTGGATTTCGATTATCTTTGCAAAAGAGAAACTCCATCTGTGGCAGCTTTTATTACTCCTACAGGAACTGGTTATTACAAGCTCTTTTGGGGAACAAAAGAGATTAGAATTCCCAGATACAAAACAGTTGCAGAAGGTTTGGAAAATCATCCCGAAGTTGATGTAATGGTGAATTTTGCTTCCGAGCGTTCCTGTGCAGAATCTACTATGGAAGCGCTGGAAACAGACAACATTCGAACGATCGTGATGATCGCAGAAGGTGTTCCGCAAAGAGATGTACGCAAGATCGCGAAAATTGCCAAAGAAAAAGGCAAATGGATCATCGGACCGGCAACAGTTGGTGGGCTTAAGCCTGGTTGTTTCAAGATCGGTAATGCTGCTGGAACTATTGATAACATCAGAGACACAAAACTTTATCGTCCTGGTTCAGTTGGATTCGTTTCTGTTTCCGGTGGACTTTCCAACGAAGGGTATAACATTGTTGCCAGAAATACTGATGGAATCTACGAAGGATACGCTGTAGGTGGAGATGTTTACCCGGCCACTACCCTCATCGATCATTTACTGCGCTACGAGCAGAATCCAAACATCAAAATGATGGTTGCGCTGGGTGAGGTTGGTGGAAAAGATGAATATCAGATCATCCAAGCCATCAAAGATAAGAAACTCACGAAACCTTTGGTAATGTGGGTAACAGGAACGTGTGCAGAGATGCTTCCTGGTGGTGTTCAGTTTGGACATGCCGGAGCAAAAGCAGATAGCGAAGCAGACACAGCCAAAGCAAAAAATGCTGCTCTTAGAGAAGCTGGAGTTATCGTTCCTGATTCATTTGAAGATTACGATCAAAAGATCAAAGAAACATTTGATAAACTGAAAGTTGAAGGTAAGATCGAAGAGATCGTGGAACCTGATACTCCAAATATTCCAATGGATTATGCTCAGGCAGTTGCAGAAGGGCTGGTAAGAAAACCAACAAACTTCATCTCCACTATTTGTGATGAAACAGGTGAAATTCATAATTATTGTGGAGTTCCGATCGACCAGGTAATCAAAGAAGGGTATGGTATCGGTGGAGTTCTGGGACTGCTCTGGTTTAAAAAGAAGCTTCCTCAGTATGCTCGAGATTTCATTGAACTGGTTATTCAGATCGTTGCAGATCACGGACCTGCTGTTTCCGGTGCACACAATACCATTGTGACAGCACGAGCCGGCAAAGGTCTGATCGAATCGATCATCAGCGGTATCGTTACGATCGGTCCACGTTTTGGTGGAGCGGTAAATGGTGCTGCAAATCATTTCACCTGGGGACTTCAGAACAATCTTGAACCACGTGATTTTGTGACTGAAATGAAAAAGAAGAATGTGATGATCCAGGGAATCGGCCACAGAATTCACAGTATCGATAATCCTGATGAGAGATGTGAGATCATGATGAACTTTGCCAAAGAACATTTCCCAAAACATCCACTTCTTGATTATGCGCTGGCTGTACAAGATGTGACTACAAAGAAAAAAGGTACTTTGATATTGAACGTTGACGGAACAATCGGTGTACTCTTTGTAGACCTTTTAAAGAGCTTGAACTACCAAGACGATGAAATCAAGGAAATGATCGATATGGGATTCTTCAATGCCTTCTTCATTATTGGAAGAACAATGGGATTCATGGGACATTACTTTGATCAGAAAAGATTGAAAACACCACTTTACAGACATCCCTGGGATGACATTCTTTATGACGTTCCCGATCATCCCGAAGAAGTAAAATAAGGAGAAAAAATGACTACTCCACAAGAAACAGATAAAATAATTTATACTAAAGTAGATGAAGCTCCTGCTTTGGCTACCTATTCTTTGTTGCCCACAATCAAAGCTTTTGCCGATGTAGCTGGCGTAAGAGTGGAAACCAGAGATATTTCTCTGGCAGGTCGAATTATTGCTAACTTTTCGGAATATCTTACAGCAGAACAACGTGTAACGAACGATCTGGAAGAGCTTGGTGAGCTGGTAAAAAAACCGGAAGCAAATGTCATTAAGCTTCCCTGCATCAGCGCATCCATTCCACAGATGAAAGCCGCTATTAAAGAACTTCAGCAAAAAGGATATGCTATTCCTGACTATCCTGAAGAACCGAAGACAGAAGAAGAAAAGAAGATAAAAGCAACCTTTGATAAGATCAAAGGAAGTGCGGTGAATCCTGTACTCAGAGAAGGTAACTCCGATCGACGTGTTCCTCCTCCAGTAAAAAATTACGCCAAGAAAAATCCCCATTCCATGGGAAAATGGTCTCCCGATTCCAAATCTCACGTATCTCATATGAGCAGTGGAGACCTGGCTTCCAACGAAAAATCCCGCACAATAACCAAAGAAACTGCTGGAAACTGCAGAATTGAATTCATCAATCCGCAAGGTGAAGTAAACGTTCTCAAAGACAAATTAAACCTTGTTAAAGGTGAGATCATCGACGGAACAGTAATGAGCAACAAAGCTCTGCGTGAATTCTTAGAAGGTCTAATCGAAGAAGCTAAAAAAGAAGATGTGCTTTTCTCCGTGCATTTGAAAGCAACAATGATGAAAGTATCCGATCCGATCATTTTCGGTCATGTGGTCTCTGTATTCTTCAAAGATGTTTTTGAAAAGCATGCCAAAATATTTGAAGAATTGGGTGTTGTTCCCAGCAATGGTCTTGGTGATCTCTATCATAAGATCGATACACTTCCTGAAGATAAAAGAAAAGAGATAGAAAAAGATATCGAAGCCGTTTACAAAAAACGTCCTAAATTGGCGATGGTTGATTCCGATAAAGGTATCACTAATCTGCACGTTCCCAGTGATGTTATCATCGATGCTTCTATGCCAGCAGCAATTAGAAATTCCGGCAGAATGTGGGGACCGGACGGTGAACTGCATGATACCATGTTTGTGATTCCAGACAGCAGTTATGCTGGTGTGTATAAAGAAGTTATCGAGTTCAGTAAAAAGCATGGTGAACTCGATCCTCAAACGATGGGAAATATTCCAAACGTAGGTTTGATGGCTCAAAAAGCTGAGGAATATGGTTCTCACGACAAAACATTCCTGTGTCCTGGTAATGGGAAAATTGTGGTTACAGCTGAAAATGGACAAACATTGTTGGTTCATGAAGTGGAAAAAGATGATATCTGGCGTATGTGCCAGGTTAAAGATCTGCCAATTCAGGACTGGGTAAAACTGGCTGTAGATAGAGCTCGTAAAACCGGTGCTCCGGCAGTTTTCTGGTTAAATCAATTCCGTGCTCACGATCGTGAACTGATCAAAAAAGTAGAAAAGTATTTGAAGAAGCACGATACTGAAGGTCTGGATATTCGCATCATGACGCCCATCGAAGCAACCCGTTTTTCCTTGGAAAGAATGAAAGAAGGAAAGGATACCATCTCTGTAACCGGTAACGTATTACGAGATTATCTGACAGACCTTTTCCCGATCCTGGAAGTGGGAACAAGTGCCAAAATGCTCTCAATCGTACCTCTGATGCAGGGTGGCGGGTTGTTTGAAACCGGTGCAGGTGGATCTGCACCCAAACACGTGCAACAGTTTACTAAAGAAGGACATCTGCGTTGGGATTCTTTAGGAGAATTCCTGGCTCTGGCTGCTTCACTTGAACATTTGAGCGATAAAACTAAAAACGAGAAAGCTAAAGTTCTAGCCGAGACACTGGATCAGGCAACTGAGAAATTCCTGGAAAATAGAAAGTCACCTTCTCGCAAAGTTAAGGAATTGGATAATCGTGGAAGTCATTTCTATCTGACTTATTATTGGGCAGAAGCTCTGGCAAATCAGGAAAAGGATAAAAGAATGCAGCACAGTTTCCTGAAATTGTATAAGCATCTAAAAAAAAATAAAGAACAGATTTTAAAGGAACTTTCCGAAGTTCAGGGTAAACCGGTCGATCTTGGTGGATATTATAAACCGGACGAATTGAAAGCTGCCAAGGCAATGCGTCCAAGCATCACCTTTAATACGATCATCGATCTGTTCGCTACAAAATCGTTGAACTAATTAATTATAACAAAAAAAGCCCATAGTATAATCTGTGGGCTTCTTTCTATTAATATTATCTATTATTGGTTTCGGGATTTTGAATAGTCCTTTTGCAATTTTTCGACAAGTTTATTTGCGGCATATTCAGCCATATGCTGGAAACCTGCTTTCATCTGATCCTGACTCAGTTGAGAAAGTTGCAATGCAGTAAGTACATTTCCTGCGGCAGTGTTGCCAAAGAAGAAGGCAGATGAAACAGGATCCGACTCGGAAACTCCTGTTTTCCAGATCAATTCAGAGGTATGGTTGTCATAGATCTTGAGAGTTACATCCATATTGAAGTTTACAGAAGATGCCCATGAATTAGCGCTGATACCATAGCTGTTTATTGTGATGCTGAAAAGAAAGTCTGCAGTATGGGTATCATCGATTGGATTAAAATGAAGAATAGCTGAACCTTGATTCAGGGTTTGAGTTTTGATGATCTTTGACACATCGACATGCTTCATGGCACTATCCATTTTTGCCTGGGCTTTACTTGCTTCAACACTATTTATCACAGTTGTTGCCACATTCAGAACCGTGCTTAATATGTCTTCCGAACTGGATTTTTTACTGGTTCCGGTTGATATCGTAAAATAGCTGTTTGTTGAAACATTACCCCACGGCGTTGAAGTGATCACTGCTGCCACGGTCTTGTCATTAAAAGTGTAGGGGATCAGTTTTTTATAGGCATTGCTGCAGGCGAACAGGCTTATGATCATTACACCGGCAATGAATAAATTCACGATTTTTTTCATATTTTTTTTATACATGTATACTCCTTTGTTTAATTAAATTTACCACACAATGAATGGTTCAGGATGTCAATTTATTTATGGTTTCTTGATATATTTTAAGGTCATTGTCTGAGAAAAGCACAAATCGTATCTCTTTAAAATAACCGTGTTTCTCAATGTATTCGATTACGGTGGTTAATGCGATCTTACTCGCTTTTTCGATTGGATAACCATAGATGCCCGTGCTGATCGAAGAAAATGAAATGCTTTTGATATACTCTTTTTGAGCGAGTGAGAGTACATTCCGGTAGCAATTTCTTAGAACTTCTGACTCTTTGTTTGTTCCACCTCTCCATATTGGACCGACAGTGTGTATCACGAATTCCGCAGGCAAATTACCTGCAGTTGTGATAACTGCATTGCCTGGTGGTAGTTTGCCACGCTCTTTGCGAATTCGTTTGCAGTGTTCTAGTATTTCGTATCCGCCGGCTCGGTGAATTGCACCATCCACACCTCCGCCACCCATAAGTGAAGAGTTCGCTGCATTAACAATTGCCTGCGTATCCTGAACCGTAATATCTCCCTGAAGTATCGTTACAGCTGTTTTGTTTATTGTGATCTGCATATTATCCATTCCTTGAATCTGCAAGTTCGAGAACTTTGTTAACCAATTTTTCTATACCGACTGCAATATACGAAATACTTGGACCTAACATGTATGCTGGAGTCGTTACAATAAGTGTATTATCATCGAACACAATATCATCTACAGGACAATCCACGTGTTTTGCTCCAAAGGCTTCGATCTTGCTTGCAGTACCGGAATCATTTCCAATAGTTAACGTAGGATGCTCTTGAGCGAACACTTTTGCAGCGATTATTGGTGCAATACACATAAAACCGAGAGGTTTCTTCTGAGAATGCATCTCTATGAGGAGTTTTTCAAGATCACGATCAACTTCCATGTTCATCCCTTTTACTGCAAAGTTACACAGATTTTTCATTGCACCGATACCCCCGGGTAAGATCAACCCATCCAGTTCACCTGCACTAAAATCTTTAATTGTTCGGATATTACCACGTGCAATTCGAGCAGATTCAATAATGACATTTCTTTCTTCATTCTTTACTTGTTGATTGGTCCAATGATTAACAACATCAAGTTGTTCCTTATCCGGAGCCATTATGATAATTCCGGCATGTGCTTTATCAAGAGCCAGCAGTGTGCATACTGCTTCATGGATCTCCGACCCATCCTTCCATCCCGATCCACTTAGAACCACTCCAATATTCAAATTACTTGCATTTTGCATTTTACCTCCCTAAAAACTTTCTTTGTTTTATTTTATGTTTTTCGTGGTTTATAATATAGTATTAATCTTCTGTTTCATTTTCTGATAGTGAGAGCCCTGCCAGTAGATTTTATCACATTTTTTGCAATAGGTAAAATTATCATGCAGCTTTCTTACCTTTTCAGGAAGCCGATCCTCGATTACAGATTTATCAATAGGTATAAGAAGAGTATTACATTCAATGCATCGCGAGAAAAGTACAATACCATCTTTCAAATTATATTGTAGAATAACCTCATCGAGTTGTTCTTCTAGATCAGAAGCATAAACAAAATAACCAAATTTGAGGTCATTCCTTTTAAGGATGTTATGACTTTTTGTAAGGAGAATCCTGTCACCTTTATTTGCAATTTCAACAAGCTCATGTCCGTGAAAACCTTCATTGAATTCTGTATCGATGCCACACAATCTGAGATGCCGGGCAAGATTTCCAAGATGCTGATCTGCGATGAAGCGAATTTTCTTAGGAACGTTATGAGGAATGCGGGTTACAGACGTTACATTAAAAGAATGAAAGAAAGGATACACACTTATTCGATCATTATCATCAATAAGATAGGAGAAATCTTTTTGTTCATCATTCACAAGTATCATACTAACCTGAGTATGGGGTATATTGAACGATTCGATAAGGTCTTCTATAGAGGTTCGAATAGGAATTGTGTGAATAAATCTAACTTTTCTTTTTTCTTCAGGGAGAAAATCATTCAGCTCTTCGTAGAATCGAAGGTGAATGCTTAGCATAATGTTATTCTTCTACGACTCTGGCATCTCTGCGGGAGAGGATAATAACAGTATTCAGCACACCGGTCAGGAGCATAACATAGAGCAGTGCGTTAACTGCAGCAGGTGTTTGATTCGACCAGTTAAAGATCAGCATGGTCATCAAAACGAAAAAGAGCCAGAAAACAGGAAAGAATCCAAGCCGTTTGATGAATAATCCGAGCAGGATAGCAGGTATGAACCAGATTGCGAGCTCGATGGGCAGAAATGGAAGTAAAATACCAATGACCGGAGCTCCACCTCGACCGCCATAGAAATGATAATACACAGGGAAACAGTGCCCGATTATCACAAAGGATGCAGCAATTATGATGTGGGGGACATCCATTTTAAGAAGAAAACCAATACAGATAAGGAAAAATCCCTTGAGACCATCCAGTACAGCGACGACACATCCCCAGCCGCTGCCGATGTTCTTGAAAACATTGTATGCACCCGCATTTTTAAAATCGATATTTCGAATATCCCGTCCTGCAACTAATTTCGTGACGATCACGCTAAAAGAGAGAGAGCCGATCAGGTAACCAGCTATCGATAGAAAGATAAGCTTCAATATCTCAAAATTCATACATAGTCCTACATAGCCTCTAATCTTTATCGATCCCGAGATCCTTCAATTTACGTGAAAGATTTGATTGCTGAAGACCGATATTTTCAGCCGTAAGACTTATATTCCAATTATATTTGTCAAGCTGTTCTTTCAAATAATCTATTTCAAACTGTTTTTTGGCGTCTGTAAAATTATTGATTTCAAAAAGATGCGTCTCTGCTTTTGCCTTTGCAGGAAGCATTTTTATCTGGGGTGCGACATCTGATTCGGTAATAATTTTTTCTGGTGAAATAATATACAGTCGCTCAATAAGATTTTTCAATTCCCTGATATTTCCCGGGAATGGATAACTTTGCAGAAGCCGCATCGCCTGCGATGAAAATTTCTTTGGATGATCTTTTAGTTCAACTGCATAGTAATCAAGATAATACTCAAGGAGAACGGGGATGTCCGATATTCTTTCCCGCAGCGGCGGGATGATGATGGGGATCACATTGAGTCGGTAGAAAAGGTCTTCCCGGAACGTACCATCCTGCACCATTTGCTCGAGGTTTTTGTTTGTTGCAGCAAGGATACGTACATCGATATCGATGATGTTGTTAGACCCGATGCGCTCGAATTTTCCTTCCTGGATCACACGAAGCATTTTTGCCTGTGCATTCAGGTTCATGTCTCCGATCTCATCGAGGAAAAGGGTTCCTTCATGTGCAACTTCAAGCTTTCCGAGTTTCTTATCCTCAGCGCCGGTGAAGGCACCTTTCTCATGACCGAAAAGTTCACTCTCGACCAGTTCGTTTGGAATAGCAGCTGAGTTAAATTTTACGAACGGTCCATTCTTACGCTCGCTTTTATTATGAATTGCATAGGCAACCAGCTCTTTACCTGTTCCGCTTTCACCACGTATCAAGACTTTACTGTCCGTCTTGCTGACCTTCTCTATAAGACTTCTCACTCTTTCAAATTCAGGTGAGATGCCGATCATCTTATAATGGGATTCAATATCCTTTTGTTCTTCATTATATTTCTTGTAGAGTTTGATCTTGTCAGCGATATTACGAGCTGATACAATAATTTTATGCAGAGAAAGCGGTTTTTCGAGGAAGTTATAAGCACCCATCTGTACTGCTTGAACTGCAGTTTTGATCGTACTGTGACCTGAAATCATGATCACGTCGAGAGAGGGGAAATCCTTACGTACTTTTTTCAGCACTTCAATGCCGTCCATACCTGAGAGTTTCACGTCGAGAAGAAGGAGATCGATGTTTTCCCGGGCAAGAACCTGCAATCCCTCTTCCCCCGATACAGCATCGAGGACAGTATAGCCCTCATCTTCAAGAATATCCGTCAGTGTGCGTCGAATATTTTTTTCGTCGTCAATAACTAAAATCTTCATTTTCTGCTTCTTTATGTTTCTTTTGTATCTGAATTCTTATTGTAAATGTTGTACCTTCACCCTTTTTGCTGTCAACCTCAATCGTGCCCTGATGCTGGGTTATCATCCTCTTCACAATTGAAAGCCCCAGTCCTGTTCCTTTTTCCTTTGTCGTATAATAGGGGCGGAAGATACGTTCCATATCCTCTGGAGAAATACCTTCACCTGAATCTTTGATGGAAAATATGAATAAAGCACCATCAGTCCTTGAAGATATTTCGATAATACTTCGAGAGGAAGATGCCTGGATCGCATTCTGGATTAGATTCACAAAAACCTGCTTCATCTGCATTCTATCTCCATAGAATTCAGGGAGCTCCGGATCGAGGGAGAGTGTGATATCTGCTTTTGTGCGATAGGGTGCGATGATGTCGCGTATCTGCTCATTGATGTCGTAATGTTCGAAATTTGCGGAGGGCATTCGGGCAAACCGCGAGAATTCCTTCACAAGGTGCTGAAGATTGTTAATTTCCTCATTGATAACTTCCATCGAATCTTGGAAAATTTTATCAAAGTTCTCACTTTTTCCCCAATATTTCATCTCCATTCGTTCGGCAGAAAGCCGAAGCGGGGTAAGTGGATTTTTGATTTCATGCGCCATAACCTGAGCCATTTCACGCCACATCATATCTTTTTCCGCCTGGACTAATTTATCTCTATTACTCTCGAGTTCTTCCACCATGTTGTTAAAGGAAACGATCAGTCCATTAATAGGAGAAAAACGAGATTCACGAACTCTTACTTTCAAATCTCCACCAGCGATCTTTTTAGTTCCTGTCTGCAGCCGGTTGAGCGGTCTGGTAATAAGCGTAAGCACAATGAGCATAATAATAAGTACGACGAGTCCTGATATAACAACATACAGGGTAGAATAAAGGGTCATATCCTTTTGGAAAAGATAGGTTGTTAGCTCGATTTTGTTAATATCAGTTAGGATCTTGGAGACTTCTTCTTTGTCTATACTATCTTTATGATTGCTGTATAGATTATGTACTTGATCATACAGTTTGAGTGAGGTGATATCCTTAGAATAGTCATTGAATTGAGTCATGAAAAAATATCTGGTGAAAAGCCCGGACAGCACCAGAAGGATGAACATGATAACAATGATCTGTATTTTAAAAGAAGGAAGTTTCATGATTCGAGTTCGCGTAGGGAAAAGGATGGTGAAGAATATGAGGGAGGTGAATTATTCCAGTATTTCATCAACTCGATATTATTTTCCATTTCCTCAAGATACACCGGTTTTAGAGTAGCAGTGATCTCAAAAAAGTACCTTCTTCCCTCTTCAAAAAAATCAATATGCTGGATAGCTAACTCTTCAAGCCGGACGAAATGTCTTTTTGCTTCCAGGAAATCAAGATAAATGGTACTTTCCCCATTTTCAGTAAAATCAATAGTATAAACCCTGTCCACAACATCATAGGTGATGACATGTGTTTCTGAGTTGACATGAAGCGGGATATTGTTACCCTGCTCATGTATCCTGTAGGTAAATTCCAACAAAATTCTTTGCCCGGACTGCATGATCTGTTCAATATCTTTATTATAGCAATTGGATAATTGTCCTGTGAATATCAACACATCATCCTGCAGGCGATAGGTGCAGTTTTCGAATATAGGGGTTAGGTGCGAAGAGAACAATGAGCTGGCGGCTATGACTAAAGATGTTATTTTTTTCGATAAAGATCCGAGCATTAGTATACTCCTGACATTACGTGTTTACATTCCTGGCTATTCATAAAATTATGGCAAGTTTATAATAAAAAAAGAGGATAAGTTTGGTTGGAACCTATCCTCTTTCAATTGCTATGTTTATAGTTCGACAGAACTCCCATTATTACGATAGTTAATCTTGCCAATGCCTGTATTAAGGTCATGTTTTTCAAATTGAGATTCTGATACGGATATATTTCCAATACCTGAGTTGCACTCTGCCACTTTTGCCGTTGAGTTATATACATCAATATTACCTACTCCTGTATTGCAATCAAGTCTTTCTGTGATAAGGGATTTAATAAGGATATTTCCAGCACCTGTATTCATTTCTATTGCATCGGTTTCAGCGTTGGTAACCATTATATTCCCGGCACCCGTTGAGAACTCCATAAACGGATACGTGCAATTACTGAAATTCAGATTTCCTGCACCGGATTCTACCTCAAAGGCTTTTCCTTCGATGTTATCAATCAGGATATTTCCAGCACCTGTTTCTATATCAATAGAAGATTTTGAAGGTATGATTCCTTCGATCGATGCAATGGCAAATGGTTTTCCTGAAGCTGTTTCGCCAACTAGTTTACCATTTTCTAATGACAACATTACATCATTCTCATATCGTTCCCATACTTTTACTTCTAATTGATAGGATGAATCGCCTTTAAGAGAAATATTTCCCGAGTGAGCTTCAACAGTGAATGTATCATATGTTTTACTATCTGTAAGCGTGATAACTCGAGAATGTTCAAGTGTAATGCCTTTCACGCGTATTTTATCGCCATCGAAGCGGATCTCACAGGATGCGAATAGCAGAGGAATGAGTATAAGTACGATGAGTAGCTTAATTATTTTCATGAATGACTCCTTAAAAAAGCCCCGTCGATAATGGCGGGGCTTTATATAAACCTTTTAGAATCCGAACCATGGACCAACGCTGATCGTTAGGCCATCAAGTTTGGTTTCAGGTGAATTCTTCACTTCAAAGATGTCATCGCAGATATTTGCATTCCAGCCGCTATGGTATGAGTAGCTGAGCATATATCCAACTGCTGCACGAATACCAAGCCAGTCTGTTAAGCGATATAGTACTTCAAATTTTGGTTGGAACAGAATGTAATTTTTCTCAAGTTTTACATAGTTATTATTAGAACTTGCAAGTTGAGTGTTCAGCTGGTTCCAATCATAGTTATCACCAACATGAGAAAGTTCGAGTGTATGACCTCCCCAGCCAAGCATAAAGCCAAGGGATGTAGCAAGGTTCTTGCTGAGCATTAAGCGCTTATCAAGTGTAACACCACCAAATCCAAGACTATATTTCATGCGTTTTACACCAGTAGTATCGATCATCTTTCTGTCGATATCATACCACTCACCCAAGCCGCCAAGGAACCAATTCTTGCCAATATTACCCTTACCACCAAAGCCATTCAGGAACATGCCGTCTTCTCGAAGAGGTGCAAAACCGAATGCTTTGATGATTTTGTTTACGTCTTCAAATTTATTTTTGTCAACGAACCACATAGGTATCCAGCTGCCACCGCCTCCACCTGCATCCAATTTTGGCTTTTGGGGTATAATCATCTGGCCTGTTGTTTCATCAACTTTAGGTTTTTGACGTGATTGAAGAACTGCAACAGTCTCATAAATTTGTTCATTTCTGAAAAAGACAATATCAACTGCATCGCCGACTTTTTGGCTCTTGATCATTGTTGAAAGCTGAGCTTCATAGCGTGGTTTTTGACCGGCGAATTCCATAATTATGTCACCTTTCATCAAACCTGCTTGTTGAGCTGCTCCACCCGGAACAACACCAGAAAGAAGAACACCATAATTATAATCATAGTGCATTTCATAGGCTTCTTTGAATGTCAAATCTGCAAGGTAAACACCAAGAAGTGGTGAATCTTCACTATAATCTCCCATTGAGATCTGGATTGATTTCTTGATTTGTTCTTCCTGCAATTTCTTGAGGTCCTTGAGTTCAGATAGGTCAATGTTGATGTCAACATCTTCTTGTCCCCATCCATCAACCATATACGTAAATGGATGGTCTGCATTGAGTATGGTTGTTGCTCCAAGGAGCAATACAACCAGGATAACACTTAACTTTTTCATCTTGTTTCTCCTTTCGTTAATACGAATTTTTTGAAAAAGGGAGGGAAGCGGGGGACTCTTCCGTTTGAGAGGAAGAGGTGCTTCCCTATGTGAAGCTATGTTATTTCTTAGGGAGGTTATATAGCTTTTTTCTATGTTTCCATATTAAAATAATTGAACTATGCTTCATGTGAACACCTCTATGTACTTTTTCCTTTTATACTTTACAAGTTCTGTGCCAAAAATTTCCGCAAATTCTATAATCTACATGCATAGTGTAAGTTAGCTTAAATTTACAGAAAATCAAATTGTAGGATTTATGTGTTTTACCTATTTTGATTGATATATTGTATATCAAAATGATATATCGGATAACCATTCGCAAGGTTTCGTTCCTTAACCATTGCGAAGGTTAAAAACCTTACGGATGGTCGCAGACCTCCGTAATGGTGCAGATGTTATTTTATCACAACCACCTTTTGTATGATATGTTTATCTTCTGTTATTAATTTTATAAAATATATCCCTGAACTCATTTGCTCCGCATTCCATTCCATTGTATGATTTCCTGCAGGTTTTTGTTTATCGAGGAGTGTTTCGACAAGCTGTCCTTTTAAGTTATATATCTGAATTTTCACTTTTTCGGGATGGGGGAGAGAAAAAGAGATATTTGTTAAGGATGAGAAGGGATTGGGGAAAGCAGGTGAAAGAGAAACTATATCCTGTTCAGGATTCTGAGGATCATTGCTGACGGGAACTTCAAAGTATTCCATGATCCTATTCATTACTTCTGCTCTGTCTGCAAGGGTTGAAATACCCTCAAAGCCAAAACTCATGAGTACACTCTTATATAATCCATCATATCGAACACCGCAACTGACCGGACATCCATCATATGTCAAACAGGTTACTGCTTGTGCGTCAGCACAAATTGCACTTTGTGTAATCTGATTATTCGCGCCATTACCTCCTGAAATAGAGAATGTTATTCCGTCACCGACCGGATCGGCATCCAATCCGGAAACGTCATAAAATGGCCATGCTTCGAGTTCGAGCTGGGCATGAAAATAATCAGAAAAGAGGTCAGTGCCATTGATGCACTCACACACATCCTGCCCGGTGAGAAATACATTTCCACCTGAATCCATAAAATCTTTGAGCAGCATTTTTTCAACCGGACTCAGTATATCTTCGCTAGCATCTCCGGTGAACCAGATGAGTGATCCGTAGGCATCACAAAGAGCGATAGGAATTTCTCCAAGAAAGGATGTATCCCACTCATGACCTGTCCTGCTATGCTCAGTGAGTGCGTCCTGATAGAATGAGGAGTAGTTGTTTTCGGGATCATCATTTACCAGCAGTAAGTTTCCTGAACCAATGAATACAGAGAAGTCATATACGTATTCGAAATCATAATCTGTTACAAGTGTTATTGAAAAATCAACGGTGTGCGGTGTCATGTCAGTCACTGCCTGGATAATAAAAGGATCACCACCATTATATCCGAAATTACCTGCGTTGACCGTTCCAAAATCGACTTCATCATTAAGAATGTCAACATCGGGATCATCTGTATGCAGAATACCGGTTACGCCAGTACTTGTAAAGGCAGGTTCGAACATGAGATAGAATTCTGCTGATTCTTCGGATTCGATTATGTAATTAGCATTATCGTCTTGATACGAGAAGTTCAAAATATCATATCCGCTGTAGTTGAGAAATTCGAAATTTGCAACGTCGACATACACAAGATTTTCAAAATCTCGATATGTTGAGATGAATGTCCCACAATTATTGATATCGTACATTGTTGACCACTGAGTTCCGTTTGTTTGATTACCCCATGAAACATTGGAAAGCAATTCAAAACCTTCACGAAAATCAACACATCCACCGTAATTTTGAAGAGATGTATACAGGATATTGTATCTCCAACATCCATTTAAAAGCTGGTATAGCGGGATGTTATAGATGTGTGAGTTCGTCAGTACCTGCCAATCCACTGTCGGCACGATCGCTACGAACTGGTCGACAACATATTCGAGGATATATGATGCTTCGCTTGCATCGGTTACGATGTAGTGGTGTGAAAGGATGTCATTATTTGTTCCGGTATCAAAGACATTATAGCTGTTTGCGATTGCCAGTGCCTCATCGACCGTACTTGCATAGTCTAGCACTTCTCTAATAACACGAGTTACCCATACACTTTCCTTGGTTGGATCAACCTGGATTTGAACACCCGGCACGTATGCTATACCAATGGCGAGACCAGCTTCATTCACGCCATCTGCAGCAAAATAGGGAGAAAAGAGCAACCTCAGGCTTTGGTTGTATGAAAGATTTTGAAAATTCGTTCCAGCAGGAAGCCCGATGTCTGCCAAACGGTTAAGAGCAATATTTGAATAGCCATCAGGCGGATTATATCGACCGACGAGAATATCACAATAGGGATTATCGAAATTCCTGCCCATGAGGAGTTCATCTACATTACCGAGTGCAGAGAAGAGACTGCAGAAATAATTGTTGGTATTTTGATTTTTTCCGTCTGCAAACCAATTGTTCACAATATCGAGGAGATATTGATAATCACCGACAAAGTCGATCGTGTGGAATTCGCCGATATGATCAAAACTCTGCAATGTTTGTGTGGTATCGACACGTGTAATTTTAGTTACGATTTCATTTTCTGCACAAAGAGTGGTGGTAGAAATTGTTATAACAAGTGCACAGAAAATAATTAAAGCAAGACCACCTTTTGTTTTCTTAACGTTCATGTTACCCCTTTTGCCCGAGGGCAATTTTTTTATTTTATCAGAATTACTTTTTGAACCTTTGACACTTCTTTTGAAGAGAGCTTTATGAAATAGATGCCTGATGTAGAATTCTCTGCATTCCAGACACATGTGTGATTACCAGCTGGTTTGATTTCGTCAAGTATTATGTCAACAAGCTGTCCTTTGAGATTATAAACTTGAAGCTGAACTTTTTCCGTTCTTGCGAGCGCAAAGGATATTTCTGTTGAACCGGAAAAGGGATTTGGGAAGTTTTTCATACTCAGATATTGCTGTTCCGGTTCGTTATCGTTACTGACATTTGGTTCATAGATGAATGAGCCGTAGATTTCGTTGTATCCTCCGAAACCAAGCGCTTGCAACCAGTAATAATATAGGGTAGTTATACTTGCAGTTTCATCATTGAAATCATATATATGAGGATTAGTCGTTGGTGCATGACCGGGAATTATGGAAGTATTTATTTGGTAAGCAGTAGCAAAATCATCTGTAACTGATCTATACAAATTATAGCCAACAATATCGGTTTCACTGAGTGTGACCCATGTTAGATGAACCGATCCTGTTGAGTCAGCATATGCAGCTTCGAAGGATGAAAGTTCTATTGGGGAAAATACTTCATCATACGCATATATCTCGATATCATCGATATTCCATCCGCAGTAGCGCCAACCGCCATCTGTTTGACCCATAACCCAGCGGAGATATACTGTTGGTTGGTCATCTGCATATTCGGAGATATCGAACTCCATCTGTGACCAAGCTTCATCCTCGATCGTTTCCTCATTTTCCCAGATCGTATACCAGTTCATTCCATCATTACTGATACGCACGTATGCATGATCATACTGCGGCTGTTCGACGCCGAGCCATCGCCAGAACTTCAATGTCACACCATACATGTCCGAACAATTAATTGCAGTAGTTGTTAGATTTGTTTCCGGGAGATTATTTGGATAGTCTCCGGAGAGGTTATAACCCATCACATAATTGCCGGTATATCCTGCTGTCGGATCGGGTCCTCCATATTGACCACCGCCGCCAGTTGGCTGTCCGAATGCCCACTGATTTTCCATGTTCCAATTCGGATCAAGGTCCATATACCAGCTGTATCGGAGCGTTGGTTCACCGACTGCGAGTTTCACTTCGAGCTCTGTATCACCATAATGATTAGACAGATTCGTGAAGTATAGTGCCTTTGAATGAACACCGCTCGGAAGCATGTTTGCATTAGTGTTAATCTGAACTGTTATTTCTGCGGTATCACCTGGGGCAACTATGCAGAAGATGTCCCCCGAAAGTGTTATCCAGTCACATGAGAGATCGTGAGTAACTTCGATAGAGATCGTTGTGGCTTCATTATTTATTATAGAATATGTTTTTTCAACAGGGGAGAAGGGACCGCCTTCCGGACCTGATGAGTCGAATGATTCTTCGGGAATTACTTTTATACCTCTCGATTTTGTCAGCGCTTTAATACAGAAGTTTGCTGTCTCATCCCATGAAGGATTCGTAAAATTGTAATTATAAAGATCCTGCCAGCTGAATCCATCATGATAATAGCTTTCATCGGGATTTGCAGAGGATTCAACAATTGTTCGGTAATCTGCTCCGAGAAGAACCGGAACTTCTGACGTTCTGTCGATAGCATGTCCGCCGTCTGAAAACATGATATAAACATAGAAATCATCAGCATCTTCGAGCATGACTGGTGTGTCTAATGTGATAGTATGAAAGCCGGTATATTCGATATTTCCTATTTGAGATGTGAGTTCGTTTTGGAGGATTCCACTCTGAAAATCATCATAGATTTTTATCGTATAATCGACATCATCGGTTGCGGTGAAAAAGGAAACAGCTTTGAGTACTTCGTCATCTTGCGCTATGAATTTATTAAATGCTTGATTGTACTGTGTGAGCGTATCTCTCCATCCGTGATAGTCATGATAATAAATTCTATTATATGGCTGAAGTACGGCATTGTACAGTGAGACTGCGCCCATTTCGGGATTTTGTCCGCAATGTTTATCATAATAGGATATCCAGAAGTAGCCGCTGAGTCCCCAGCTTGCACCCCAGCTATTCTTTATCAGCCATGCACCTGGAAGAGGAGCTTGCGTTACTTTGTTATCATCCCAGCCGACAATAGCAACTGCATGATTCGGATCGAGAGAGGATGTTGGAGGTTGATAATGTATATAACTGCTTATGAATTGTGAGTCATAACATAAACAGGTGCCCATGACCCCATATTCCATCACTTTATTTTTTATCGTATTGATATTACTCAAATCGCTTCCCGCAACATACCATTCGATATCATTTACGTAGTAGAAGTGGTAACTTGGTTCGGAGCGCGACGGTGCAGTTGAATAGGATTGACCGTCGATATCACGCACTGCCCCTTCACCGCGTGAAAGGTACGCTGCTGTCACTCGATAGTCACCACCCTGATGCACTTCCAATCCACTTCCGGATGGTGGGATAAGGTCATCATTATTGAACTGATTAAATCCATTCCACCAGTCGAGATGATATTCTGCAAGATTCGGTTCTCCCACTTCACCGTGTGCAGCCCAGATGCCTGTTATCAAAAGATTTCCTTCGATGGATGCCATTGCACCATGTGTCCAGCACGTGCCGCCGGTCTGGTTTTTTACAGTAGTCACATAGTTTTGCCCATTCACATCGCGAAGATCGTATGTTGCAGGTGGATCTGCTTGCAAGGGTTGTAGTATGAGTATTAAGGTTGCAATAAGAAATAATTTTTTCATGACGCTCCTATTTTTTTTTTACATATATTCCATCGTGCCTTTGACGAAATGAATGTCAAGCGCAATGATGGATGCCCCTCCGCGTTTATCAAGGTCTCCAAGCAGATTTTCTACACTGCGTATGATCGTGTGAAGCTCAGATTCGCTGATAATTGCAAAGATGGTCTTACTGTAATTTTTATTTTCACCAAGGAAATTTATAAAATCGGCAAAGAGCGGGACTTTTGTGAGAATTCCACCCATGCCCTGTGAATCGATCACCGTTGAACCTTTCACGCCGAGTTCAAGAAAGAGTTCCATGATATCTTCAAGAAATTTCTGTTCGTAAAGAATGATCATGAGAAGCTTCTTTTTTTCTTGGGGAAGGTCCTTTCTAGCTTCTTCACCGCTGTACATAGCGATCGTTTCATAGATGGATTCTCCGGAACGGGCTGCGATAAGTTCATTTTTCACATCTTCATCTCTGAGCATTCGCGAAATTGCCGAGAGCATTTTAAGATGTTCATTGGGTGAATTTGATGGACCGAGCAGCACAAAAAATATATGCACTTTCCTGTTATCAATTGCTTCAAAAGGAACACCCTTCTTGGATGTGGCAAGTGCAAGGACAAAGTCATCAAGTCCTTCGATCTTAGCATGTGGAATGGCAATACCGCCGCCCAATCCTGTGCTTCCAAGCTTCTCCCTCGCTTTCAATGCTGTATATATTTTTGCCGAATCAATATCTTTTAGTTTCGGGCATTTCTTAACGAGAACAACGAGTTCGCGCAATACCTCCTCCTTGTTTTTCGTATAAAAAGAGGTTGCACAACTTTCTCTGCATAATTTACTTAGTAAAAACATTTTTTACCTCACACTATAACTTTATACCTGTGCCTTTTATGATTGCCCATCTTGAAAGCACAGGTCCGATAAGTTCGTTTATGAACACCGAGAAAATAACGATATTGACCATATTGATGGCCAGGTGCTGCATCTCAAAGGTTGCATTTGCTATGATTGGAGAAGCTTGGATCATGAGAACAAGACCGATAGCGACACCGGCTTGCGGGAACATGCATATACCGAGATACTTCTTTGTCGGTTCATCAGAATGAGAGGTCATGGCACCGAGATACACACCAAAATATTTCCCTATCATACGTGCAATTACAAAGATAACCCCAAGAATAAGAATACCCGGTTGGGTAAAAATACCAAGCTGGAGTTCAGTACCTGCGATTGCAAAAAATAAAGCATAGATCGGCGGGGTCAATCCTTCGAGTATCCTGGATATTCTTTGATTTTTTGGTGAGAGATTTACAAGTGTCGCTCCGATAATAATGTTTGTTATCAAAGGAGAAATATGAAGCGGATGGGCGAGGCTGATCACAATAAAAATGATACCCAGTGCAATAATCATGATCTCGCTTTTATTTTGTTTTTTATGTGTTGTCTTATGAAGGATAAATCCAACAACGATACCAATAATTATCGAGAGGAATATCTCACCAAGTGCAGTGAATATCATTATCATCGGATTGTTTTTTATACCACTGATATTCGGTAATGTCAGACCAACAAAGGCAAATACAAGTCCAAAAAGAATAACCGAACCAGCATCATCGAGCGCAACAAGTCCATAGAGATAATCAATGAATTTTCCTCTTACACGCAGTGCCTGCACGATCGCTACGGTTGCAGCCGGTGCGGTAGCAGTTGCAATTGCACCAAGGAGAAGTGAGAACTCATATTTAAAACCAAAAAGCATTAATGCACCGGAAACGAGTGCAAAAGTGAGTCCTATCTGGAAAAAGGTCAGGATGATCACTTCTTTGCCGATTGATTTTAGTTTAGATCGTGAGAATTCACCTCCGATCGCTATAGCGATAAGTCCGAGTGCGATCTCTGTTATGGGACGCAATGCGTGAACCATTTTCAGTTCGATCACATTCCCAATTGATTCTCCAAGGAGAATACCAGCAATAATGTATCCTGTAACAACGGGGAGTTTGAGCCTATCGGCTAATTTTCCAAGAAGGTAACCAACGATGAGAACGATGCCGATTGCAAAAAGGATGTGGTGACTCACCAGGTTACGGATCGCAGTCATGATGAATTCAAATGAGGTGGTGAGCCAGTTAAATACAGATGACATTGAACATCCTTTTGAAAAAGTTTTTGTTAGTTTGGAAAATGAGTTTAAAATTGGTCAATATCTTTATTCGCTTGTTGGGTTTTTGGTGTGAATGAGGAAAAATTGACAATGAAAACCACCTCAAAATAAACAAGCACATTCGATGAAAGCACATAGTGATGAAGACTGGATGAGGGTTGCCCTCGAAGAAGCGATAAAGGCATATCGTGAGAATGAAATTCCTGTTGGTGCTGTGATCGTTAAAGATGGTCAAATCATAGCCAGAGCACATAATTCGACCGAACATCTGCAAGATGGACTTGCTCATGCAGAAAAATGTGCTATCGAAAGTGCTCAAAGAGTTTTTGGTAAGTGGCTACAGGGATGCACGCTGTATGTAACCCTCGAACCCTGCACAATGTGCGCTGGAGCACTTGTTCTTTCACGTATCGATAGAGTAGTTTTTGGTGCATTCGATGAAAAAAATGGCGCATGCGGTTCTTTATATAATATTCTTTATGATACGCGGTTGAACCATAATCCCGAAGTTACGAGTGGGATTTTAGCTGATAAGTGTGGGGAGATATTAAGTAGATTTTTTCAACAGAAACGAACAAAGAACAACGGAGAGGTGTCCGAGCCGGCTTAAGGAGCACGCTTGGAAAGCGTGTGTAGATCACAAGTCTACCGCGGGTTCGAATCCCGCCCTCTCCGCCATTTTTTTAATGGAGAGATGCCGGAGCGGTCGATCGGGGCGGTCTCGAAAACCGTTGTCCGTCGCAAGGCGGACCGTGGGTTCGAATCCCACTCTCTCCGCCATTTTGTAATAATATTTTTACACTTCTTGACTTTATTATTAGGAAAATTATGAATGTCTTAATCGTAAAAATACGATACGTTCAACATATTATAATAGTGAAAGTAGATCTTTGTATCATCTATTCTTCATGATTTAATATGAGAACAAATAACATAGGAGAATAGAAAGAATGCAAGGCAAGAAACTCTATGTAGGTAATCTTGATTATTCAGTCACAAAAGACGAACTTTCAGAAATGTTTTCTGAGTTTGGTGAAGTGGTTGAGGTTACTGTCATTGACGGAAAAGGGTTTGGATTCGTTGAGATGTCAGAATCATCTGAAGCTGAAAATGCAATGAATGATTTGAACGGAAAAGATCTTAAAGGTCGATCCCTGAAAATCGATGAAGCACGACCTAAAAGAGATAATCGAAGAAACTTTAGAAGATAAAGAATCACGTATTGTCACAGAAGCGGCATGATCAAAGAATTGGTCATGCCGTATTTTAATGAAATTATCAGGCAATTATTGACAGAAAAACAAGCGGAAAAAGTTCTCATTCTTAAATGCTGGATAATCTAATATGACATGTAATAAAAATGATACTCGCGAGTTATATGGCGAATTGAAACTCACCGAGGAGAGCGTATGGTATGCAGTGTATACAAAACCTCGGCATGAGAAGAAAGTAGCTGCAAGTTGTATAGACTATGGGATTTCATATTATCTACCCTTGCAGGATAGTGTGCGATATTATCAGAATCGAGTAATCACTTTCACTAAACCATTATTCTCAAGTTATATTTTTTGTAATTGTTCTCATGATCAAAAAACCAACCTTTATCGAACAGGATTACTCTGTTCGTTCATACCTGCACCAGACCAGGAATTGCTCATCCGTGAATTGAAACAAATACATAATGTGCGAAATGAGGGAGTAAAACTTGTTCCGCATAAATATCTTACTCGTGGAAGAAAAGTACGGATTGTTCGGGGACCTTTCAAAAATTACATCGGTAAGATTTCCTATAAAAGGGGAACATATAAATTAGTTCTCAATATAGATTTAATAAGACAAGCAGTTGCAGTTGAGGTTAACGCAGAAGATATTGCTTTAGTTGAGGAATAAATTTTTCCTATAGTTAACGATTTTGTAACTTATATGGTTTTTATCCAAAAATCCGTTTTTTTTTATTTTTTATTGACAAGGAAAATTCTCTTGACGATATATTCATAAAAATAAATTCTTCTAAAGAAAAATATGAAAAAGAAAGCATATGTAACAGGTATATTAGTTTTTGTTCTTAGTACATTTTTTATCTCATCACTCTCCGCATTCGATTCTTTAATTATTCCAACTTCAGAAAAGGATGCCCTATATGAAGAAGCAATGCAGTCATTTTATGACGAACTGGTCAACTCACTCTATATTAATCCTGAAGATCCTGAAGATAACATCGGTCCTAAGCATGAAGAAATTGAACTTGACCGAAGAGGGCATAGAATTCGCATTCCTACTTCTGAACATACAGATAAAAAATTTATTGAGACCGAGAATTAATAAAAGTTCAAACTAACTTCATTTTTT
>JAFGDR010000007.1 GCA_016932035.1 Candidatus Cloacimonadota bacterium | reverse complement strand
TTAAGTAATATTGATCTGAAAATATTATTTCTTGCCCTGAATCTTACAGATAGTTCAAAAACTCTTCTAAGAAAACTTGGCTGTAAAAAAGGCATGTAGTTAAAGATAATGTTATCAAGACGAGTTTGTGTGGGTGATCCCATATTACCGGTTCGGGTTCTTATCGTAAAAATATCAACCCAATCCCCAACATCGATATTATGGATAGAAGGCATATCGTTAATTATATCTTCAATCTGTTTATAACAAGAGGTAATCAATTTATTTTCGGTTTCTTGGTTAAATATTTTCGGTTTAATATTTTGTATAAATCCCAAGATACTTTTATAGTCTTTTCCTAGTATCGCACTTTTCCCTTTTAGGGTTAGCCATTTTGCAAAACTTCGCGTGCAGTATTCTCCTTTCCCCCCATCTATAAAAAGAACATTTTTGGGTAATTTTCGGTAATGATCCTGTTCGTAAAAAAGCGATCCCATCATGTAAGAGTGTGTTTGTAGAATGAATTCATTGAACCGTTCAACATCAACATTTTTAGGAGTATTCAAATTAGATATTGAAAAATGTTTGAATCCAAGTTTTTCTGAAAGCCTTCTTGCGACAATGGCATCTGGAAAGTTCTTATCTCCAAACGAATAGGTGCCCCAATTATCTCTATTTTCTTTGAGCAATATTGACAATAGGATCCTTGAATCAATACCTCCAGAGAGACCTAAAAGCACTTTTCTTTCTTCTTGTAATCCAAGGGATGTAAAACTCTCTATCTGTTCAAGATACGTTTTCTTTTTGATTCTATTTGCATATTCCGGCAACCACGGTTTGTATTCATGAGAAAATTTGCGGTTGTTATATTCTGCTTGACCTCCTGGACATAACCTTTTTACTCCTTTTACAAAGCATTCATAGGACAAGGGATTTACACAAAGCCAGCTACTGCTATATACCTCGAAATCTATCTCTGGATTTTCTAAAAACGGAATGAGCCAGTCCAATCTTGTTGAAAAGGAAAAGTAATTCTCGGTCTCTGCAAAATACATATCCCTCATACCAAGCTGGTCATTTCTGAAACGAAGTCTGCCTTTACTCCATTCAAGGATTATAAAATGACCATTCAGATCAGTCACCTTAGTATTTTTTTTTCTTAAAAATTCTTCCCACCCTTTAAAATCCATCAGGTTAAAGGAATCGTGATTATATGAAATACCTGACCCACACACTATCCATCCCTTATCTTTTTCTTTATCATATTTAAAAAAACTATTATTGTGACCAAACCCACATGACACGTAATAATCTTTTGTTTCAACAACAAATTTCTCTTTATTAAAAAAAGGGAAATTTGCTTTATCGGGTAACAATATTTTCCCGTTTTTTCTTAATATTCCAAAGATCCAGCTCAAATATTCTCCTTTCTAATACCTTAGCAATGGCTCCTTTTTAAAATAATATCCGAGTATTTTTCCCGCAAGCTGGGCTGCAATATCTGCTCCTGAACCACCCTGTTCTACAAACACTAACACTACAACTTCCGGGTCATTCATCGGAGCAACCGCCACAAACCACGCATGGGTGTCTCCGTAATAATTTTCTGCTGATCCTGTTTTACCACCAACCATAATATCTTTAACCCGAGCCATGCCGCCTGTACGACCTTTTGCATTTACTGCTTCATAGAGAGACTGTTTTAGCAAGTCGAGAGTGTTTTGAGAAATTGGAAGTCTGAGTTGTGGATATTTATAGGTTTCGGTAATCTCATCTCTTATGGAATAATCGACAAAATGGGGTCTATGCACAATGCCGTTATTTGCTATACCGGCATAAAAACAGGTAAGCGAAAGTGGGGTAAGAAGCACCTCGCCTTGACCAATACAGAGATTGAGAAGATTTCCTCTTGTCCACCCGAGTTCTCCATAATTTTTGTTATACCACTCGGAAGTTGGGAAAAATCCTTTTCTGCTCTTTATCTGGTCGACTGGAATTTTTTCGAGCAAATTGCAATCATCTATGAATTCCTTGAAATCATTCAGGTTGATCATTTCCGCAATCTTGTAAAAATATGAGTCGCAAGATTCCCGGATCGCATCCAACAAATTCATTTTACCGTGCCCCTCTTCCTTCCAGCAACCGAAAAATCGCCCTCCGTATTCCACACCTCCCTCGCAATCAACAAGGACATCATATGGATCGACGAGTCCTTTTTCAAGTGCATATGCAGCCACGACCAGCTTGAAAACCGATCCCGGCGGATACGCTGCATTCATTGCTTTATTGAGGAGAGGGTTGTTCTTATTTTCGACGATTTGTGTCCAATAATCCTCCTGCATGCCGGTGACAAATTTATTTGGGTCATATTCCGGTGTGCTTACCATTGCAACGACACCGCCTGTCTTGCAGTTCATGACGATTGCTACAGCAGAAGTGTCTTTCGGAAGCAGGCGTGCTATCTTTTTCTGCAGCTCTTTGTCTACCGTAAGAACAAAATCCTTACCTGGCAACGAAGGTTTTCCGGAACCCTCCTTCATTAAACCAAGAGGATTTCCTGTTGCATCGACCTGTATGATATCGTATCCCTTCTCGCCTTTGAGTTCCTGTTCATAACACTTCTCAAGCCCCACTTTTCCTATGTAATCCGTTTTTGCATAATCACTCTCCTTGAGTTTCTGATACTCGTCGGCGGACATTTTTCCTACATATCCTATGTAATGCGAATTGAGATCATAGTAGCGGATCGCTTCGGGTTTCACGATCACTGCAGGAAATTTTTCGCACTGTTCTTCAAGCCGTATAGCAGTCTCCATATCGACTTTATCCTGAACAAGGATCGGGGCAAATTTGAAAAATCTATGCTTATGTATCAGTTCCCGAATATCTTCTTCAGGTACGGAGAGGTTTATGGAAAGAAAGCCAGCCACACTATCTACATCTGTGATTTCCTTAATATCCAGATATACAGAAAGTGAAGGAATGTTCTCTGTAAGCGGCTGCATGTTCCTGTCGTACAATATCCCTCTTCTTGTTGGCTTGCTGATAATGCGGAAATAGTTCTTTTCTGCGATCTCTTTATATTCCTCCCCGTTTATGACCTGTATCTGAAACAGCGAGTATGTAAGAATTAGAAAGAAAGCCAGTACAAGCAGAAGGAGCTGGTCGGCTTTTTTCAGCTTTCTTTTCATTGCTGGGTAAAGCTTAATTTAAGATGGTCTATTAAATAGAGGATCAGGATAATAATAAAGGAGTAGAGCGAGTTATACAGTGAAAGAAGCGTGAGTTTGCCAAAAGGAAGGACTTCGCCGGATTTGAAGATGAGGAATATTGCTGCTGATAGAAAAAAATAAAAAATATTCGAGATGAAAACAAGCACGATTCCGATGCCAACGACCTGCCTTCCCAATAACTTTTTCAGCTTCGTGATGACAAATGCAATAATGAGGAATAGAATAGGTGATACACCAAAAGATGACGGTTGGTTTAAGTCAATGATTATGCCCAGAAGGAATGCAAGTATCAGTCCGGAAAGATTTTCCCTGGTTATGCTGTAATATATGATGAGGGGGAGATAGAGATTTGGAATTGTACCCCCTAGACCAAGAGATACGGCAAAGAAATACTGAAAATACACCATGAAGATCGATGTGATGATCAGGCTTATCATTTCTTCTCCCAGACCAGGCACAGTGGTGTAAGTTCCATCTGCTGCCCCTGTGGATTATCCCGCATGATCTCTTCCAGAAGATATGGATCTACTCCAGCAGACCTTCCAATTACCCATGAGCCTCCGATGTCATTGATATCCATTATTGCTGCTTCATTACCTATTAGTTCATATATTTTCTGGCAGATTTCATCTGTATGTATTGGTCCTTTTATGACGGTTGAATTATACGGTGGTACCGGCGATGTGTGTGCTGCATCGATGAGCGCTGCTTGCTTTCCGGCAACCCGATAAAAAACTCCATGTAAGCCAAATAGTTTACCAAACGCTCCTGCTATAGCTGCAAGAAGTATCCTTACGTGCCCGCATTCATCGATCGCACATTGCATACTTGTTTTAGACCGAAGTCCGACGCCATAAGGAACCTTGCTAACTCCCCGCCAGAGAAGCTTTGCAAGAAGTCCTATCTTAACCTCGTTTTCGGGAATCGCCCTTCCCTGCGTTATCGCAACAGGACTCTCGCTCATAACAATTGTATCACCCTGCTTACGTTTTCCTTCGGTATATTTCAGAACAATTTCTATGATATCATCGTTTGGAGTAAATATCTTCGTCTTGATCGGTTGCCTGAGATAAATTTTATCTCTAACTTGTCTTTCAGTAATATTATTGCCCATAAGCTTGAATTATTACCACTGCTTCGATATTTGCGAGGTTGACAAAGGGCTCCACTTCTGCTCGTGTGAAAAGTCCTTCGCTGCTTTGTTCTATCTCCACGATCTTTCCAAAAGGCAGTTCCGGAGGATAGACCGAACTTAGTTTGGACGAAACGATCATATCTCCTGTT
Organism: Candidatus Cloacimonadota bacterium; assembly: GCA_016932035.1. Taxonomy (NCBI): domain Bacteria; kingdom Pseudomonadati; phylum Candidatus Cloacimonadota; species Candidatus Cloacimonadota bacterium. The sequence continues at coordinate 8,733 of JAFGDR010000007.1, read as the reverse complement.
TTAAGGTCGCTTCCCACCTTGATCTTTTCAAAATATGATCTTCCATTCAGGTCTGTTTCCACAATCCCGTGAATCCTGCTTCTACTGTCAATTGCTCCCAGTCGGAAATACTTGTTCCCGAAGGTCTGCACCACCGAGTAATTTTGATATACCGCTATGACCTTCCCCACAATGCCTTTTTCTGAGATGACCGGCTGGTTTTGCTGGACGTTCCTGTTCTTTCCTGCATCGACAAGAAGGGTTTCATAATTAAGGTAAGACCCGGTTCCAACAACGTCTGCGATGAGAAACTCATAATTTGAAATCTCAATATTATCAATCAATTCTTCAAATCTCTGGAATTCGCTGACCTCCACTTTTAGCATCCGCAGTTCATTTTGTGCAAGGTATAGCTCTCTTTGAAGATAGTTGTTGCGCTGATATACATTGGAGAGGTTTTTAATATATGTTATACTTGATGAAAAAGGCAGGAGCAGTGAATTTCCTATAAACTGTGCCTTTTTTATCCTCTGCTCATTATTACCGATCAGGAAGAAAATTGAAACGATAAGAAGGACACTGAAGACGACATTTTTTCTGTTGAACATAACCGCTCGGTCTGCACTGATCCGTTACTTAAACATTTGGTAAAAGGACTTTTTCGTATTCTTCCAGGTTATCAAGAATTTTTCCGCAGCCCATCACAACGCTTTTAAGGGGTTCATCGACAAGCGTTACTGGCAGGTTAATCGTTTCCTGGATTTTCCTGTCGAGTCCCTTCAGCTGCCCTGCTCCTCCAGTTAGGACAACCCCTCTATCTGCGATGTCTGCAGAAAGCTCCGGAGCTGTCTCTTCAAAAAGTCTTTTCACTGCATCAACGATCTTGTTCACGGTCTCTGAAAGACCTTCTCGTATTTCTTCTGATGAGATTTTCATTGAGACGGGATATCCTGTGATCAGGTCTCTACCTCGAACTTCCATAGTGAGTTCGTCCTCGAGAGGAAATGCGGAACCTATCTTCATTTTGATCCTTTCAGCTGTCGATTCACCTACATAGAGATTATGCTTTCTTCTCAGGTATGCAACGATTGCCTCATCCATCTCGTCTCCGCCGATACGAATCGAGTTGTGATCAACAATATGAGACAGTGAGATAATAGCAATCTCTGTTGTTCCCCCCCCGATGTCGATAATCATATTTCCATACGGTTCATGAACAGGCAGCCCGACTCCTATTGCGGAAGCAAGTGGTTCGGAAACAAGATAAACTGTTCTTGCACCGGCATGCTCTGCAGATTCCTTTACGGCTCTTTTCTCAACCTCGGTAATGCCGGAAGGAACGGCGACGATCACCCGAGGTCTGATTAAAAATTTCCGTTGTTGCGACTGTAGTATAAGATGCCGCAACATTGTTTCAGTTATTTCAAAATTTGCAATAACTCCATCCTTCATAGGTTTGATCGCTTTAATTTCTTCGGGTGTTTTCCCGAGCATTTCCTTTGCTTTGTTTCCTATTGCTATGACTTTCTTGTTTTCTGTCTCCACTGCAACGACCGATGGTTCGTTCACCACGACCCCATGCCCCTTTAGGTAAACGAGCGTATTCGCTGTGCCGAGATCGATTGCAACATCATTTGTTAACCAGTTTAATATAAAGTCCAAAATCATTGTATCTCCTAAAAAACGTTTCTTTTTACACTTACTTTTTCATAATCGGTTATGGTAAAGGTATCATTAATAATCGAAAATGTTACATTTATATCTGAACCTTCTACTTCTTCAGGGAAGTTTACGAATCCTTTTTCTTTCAGCTCCATAGCATCCGCATATATGAGCAGGTAAACCAGTGGAGGATTTCCTTCGCCAAACGGTGCAAATATTCGATGTATCTCTCTAAGTTTACTTAAAACAAGCTGATCTTCATCAAGAACATAATCGATATATATCTTGCTGTGTTCTTTCATTAATTTCTGTATGTTTTTATATTGACCTTCTGCAAGCTTCTCAAGTGTATCGCGTATTTGCTTGTAATATTTCTTGTGACAAGTAAAGCCGGCTGCTTCTTTGTGTCCTCCGTATTGTATGAGATATTTCTCTATCTTTTTCAGGCAGTCGAGCCAGTTAAAACCTAATGGCGCTCTTGCTTCTGCTGTTAGAACATCATCCTCCCATTTCGTCATGACGAGACTTGGTATCCTGTAGGTGTCCGTGATGTAGGAGGTTGCTACACCGAGATAATCTGATGGTATTTTTCCTTCCGGGTCGCAATATATGAAAAAATGGGTTTCCTGCTTTTGATATTCCGATTCTATCAAATCTTTTACAAGCTTTACCTGATGCTCGTTTTTATAAATCCTATCTTCCAGTATTTTGTAGATTTTATCGATTTCGTTCTCATCCTTTGAAAGCAAAATATCAACTGCAAGATGTCTTCCATCCTTGTGTCTTCCCATGGTCAAAAGCGGTATCAATTTTTTAACAGAAATTTCTCTTGGAATTCCTTGTGTCTGTCCGGCATAATAATGGAAAAATCTGTTCTCACACTGCTCAAAATTATAATAGAGATGTTTAGCGTAGATCCTGTTATCATCGATAAGCGGCATTCTGTCTGCGATTGTTCCAAGACCTGCGAGTAATGGGTATACCGGTTCAGTTGCAACGCCTGTCATTATGGATAAGATCTTCACGACATTCCAAACAACTCCAACACCGGCAAGATATTTGAAGGGAAATCTGTCGTTTTTCTTATGTGGATCAACGATAGCCGATGCCTGGGGATGCTCCTTCATTATTTTATGATGATCAATAATAATTGTCTTTATCCCTTTGCGTCTAAGTCGTGCAATCGGAGCTGTTTCTGTAACACCAATGTCAACCGTGATCACCCTTTTAGTTCCGTCCTGTAATACTTTCTGAATGAAGTTATCCCGAAGCCCGAACTTGTCGACTTCTCGGTTTGGAATATAATATGCTATGTCTTTTGCCCCAATTTTTTCCAGAAATTTATACAATACAACGGTGCTGGTTATCCCATCAACATCATCATGTCCGAAGATCGTGATCTTCTCTCCTTCCTGGATGTTTGTTAGTATCTTTCGTGCTGCTTTTCGTGCTCCGCTTAAAAGATTTGGATCACTACATTTGTCCAGTGTCGGGTTGAGAAATTTATCAATATTATTCACCTCTCTGCTCCGTAGAACAGATGACACAATGTCTTCGGTTTGATGGTTCCGAAGAAACCAGTTTTCTTTCACTGTCCTTTAATTCCAGTATTCTTTATATTTCGGATCCAATTTTGGGATTTCTTTATCTTTTGAATAATTCTTGGGATTTCTCCACCAGTCCGTTGATGAGAACCCAAAAGAGATTCTGAAAAATTCATCCTGATAAATATTTTTATCTATCGAACCTCTGATCCCATATGCAAGTGAAATGCTCAACCGTCCTTGATTAAGTATCATTGTGGGAATGCCGAAACCTGCTGTAATCGCTTTTTCATCAATATAATTTCCACCATTTCTACAGGATAACTGCCTGTAATATCCGCCTATACGTGTTGGCACTTTCCAATAGAAATCCTTTTGAGGAGCATAGGAAAGTCCGAAAGAAATCATAGAAGTGTTTCTTCCATTCATGGTTTCGATATTCGTGTCTTTCCAGAATGAATAGCGGAAATTTGTCTCAGCATAGAGGTATTTCGTCATCTCCATTCCAATACCAAGCCCCATCTGCATTGGAATATCATACTTTGAAGTTGAAAAACTTTTGTAATCATAGTTAGAGTTATTGTAATATTCTATCTTATATGTATTCTCGGAATGCAATCGCGCTTTTGTCTGTATGAAACCTCCGAATGAGAATTTTTTATAGGGAAAAATAAAACCTGCAGAAATATTCACACCGTCCAAAAGATTTTCCTTTATCTCCCTCGTGTCGATCAGATCGCCATCTGTATAATTAACAAAAAGGTCCTCTGTCCGGTTACTGAATATATAATTCAACTTAAGACCAATTCCGAATTTTCCGATCTTTTTTGCTATATTGAATCCAAGTTCGTTCAGAGAGCCAATCTTTTCATCTTTAACCAGGTATTTCCCTGATAGCTCAATGGAATCCTCAAAAGCAGTACTGAGACTGTAATAATATTTCTGAAGAAAAGATAAACCCAGTATCGTCGTTTTGTTGAGAGGTACATACATTGTTGCGTATGGAAGATTTGATACCTTGTTTGTATAGGAATCATCTTTATCTTTAAAGGTCGTGTATCCAAAATCTATCTGGGTTGAGAAATTCGCTTTACTTACTGTTGTGAGAAGAGCGGGATTAATAACAGAAAAATTCCGTCTAAATAATGAACTTATACCTGTATATCCCATACCTGCCCCGAAGGTGTCACAGCCGAAGTGTTCTTCTACAAATCCGTTTGGCGAAAATATTGATGCAGCGAAGAGAGGGATGATTATGCTCAGGAGCATGACTGTTGTTATTACTTTTTTAAAAAACATAGTACCTCATCTATTCTAAAACTGGTTGTGTATAGATAATTCGCAATGGCGGCGCTGTGCCTTCAAAGAAATCGACAAATGAATAGTCTTTATTCTCTTGCGTTGATACAAGCGCAATGTATGGATTTGCGAGATCACCTCTTATTATACCTTCCAGGATTGGCGTTATCTTGATCGGAAACAGATAATCTACTTCAATTATATACGATGTTTTTGTTGAAGAAATGTAGGTGCATTCATCTGCCTGATAATCAGAAACATAGTACGGAATTATAGCGATATAATCATCTTCTATATAGAGATTTTCCACCATAAGCGAGTCCAGCTGAACTTCTGCCAGATTCAAACTGTAACGTTCTAATTGTTCATAGGTAATTCCAAGTTGCGAATATATCGAGTCGATATGAACCTTCATTACAAGCCGCGAAGGAGGAAGGTTCGCAACAGTGAATTTTCCGGGATCGTAATTCTCCTGCAGGTTCTCATCAAATCCAATGAATGTGTCACTTGTCGTACCGATAAGCAATGTGTCTCGATAACCTGTTTCATCACCAACAGCAACAATTCTCAGTTTTGGTTCATTGTTGTCAGAATTGTATGTATAGAAGCTGACAAAATTTCCAACGGCAGTTGGGGCGTCAAGGAGCATGCCGAAGTTAACAGAATCCTCAATAATCCAATTTTCAACAATTCCTGGATCAATAGGAACATAAAAGGAATCAGAATCAGCAACAAAATCTACAGGAACGGGGAATTCTTCATAATCCTCAGTAGAAATACTATCCCATGTTGTTGAGCCTACATACCATGTAACAAGAAGCTTATATGCATGGATATCAATTGTTGGTTCGATGTGTGATTTTCTTTCGAAAAGTATCTCGCAGCTTTCAAATGATGTCGAATCCAACCATGTTGTATCCGGCAGTGAACCAAATTTCATGAGTGTCCTTGTCTTTACACCATTAAAATTTCCGGTTAGCATTATCTGGTTCGACGAGTAGATGCCTATTGTGTCAGTGAAAGAGAGTTCAAAATTGATCGCATTATAAATAGTATCGCAGGCAATAACAACATCCTGATCGTAACCCATATAGTTGTTTTTCTGAGTACAGGAAGCGAATACTATCACAGAGCTGATCAAAAGAATGAAAATGAACTTATTCATATTAAACCTTTTCTATATTATATTAACATTAAAAAATCAGTAGTTCTTATAGGGCGTGTGGATTTGTGGAAAATCGTCTGAAATGCCCATATAAAAAGCTATACATGCTAAAATCTTTGTGGAAAAAATTGTTGATAAAACGAAACTATACACATGAATTGCAGGATTTCGAAGGTTTGTGGAAGAATTGAAGGAGTTATACACGTGCTTGCACACAATTTGTGGATAACATTCTGGATAACATTTCATATGCTTATTGGACGATATTTTCGGTAATTTCGTTTATTTTGCTTTTTAGATTATTATCTTTTTCTATTTTTTGAGAAATGATCTTTTTTGCATGAATGATCGTTGTGTGGTCTTTTTTATTATAATGATTGGCAATTTCAAGCAGAGAGATATGAGGAATGAGTTTTGCAGAAAGGTACATCGCTATCTGCCGAGGAAAAGCGATCTCTTTTTTCCGAGTTGGCTCTTTGATTTGATTTTTTCCGATCTCGAAGTATCGGGCAACCTCTTCCTGTATGAGATCGAGGGTGACAGGACGTTTTCGGTTCGCCATCATATCCTCGAGAATTTGCTTTACATCGGTGATTTCAATCTCGTTTGGTTTAACTTTTTTATAGGATGAGAAGGCGAGAATTTTAACAAGCGAACCTTCAAGCTGACGGATATTGTCATCGAAATTTTCAGCAATGAATTCAATAACATCAGGTCTGAGAATTATATTTTCCTCAGCGCATTTCTGCCTGAGGATAGCAACACGCGTTTCATAATTAGGACGTTTTATATCAGCCAGTAGTCCCCATTCGAAACGGGATATAAGCCTGTCTTGAAGGAGCTTGATCTCTTTCGGGGGACGATCGCTGGTAAGAATGATTTGTTTTTTTGCATTATACAATGTATTGAAAGTATGGAAAAACTCTTCCTGGCTTCCTTCTTTTCCTGCGAGGAATTGAATGTCATCAATCATGAGGATATCGAAGGTTCGGAATTTCTTCCTGAAATTGATTGTGGAATTTGTTTGTATTGCAGAGATCATTTCATTTGTGAAGTCTTCTGTTGGTATATATAGCACGCGTTTGTTGATCTTATTCTGAATAAGAGAATTACCAACTGCCTGCATAAGATGGGTTTTTCCGAGACCAACACCACCATAAATGAAGAGAGGATTATAGATTTTGCCGGGTTTGTCTGCAACAGCCTGAGCAGCAGAGAAGGCAAAATGGTTATTGCTTCCCACTACAAATCGCTCAAACGTGTACCGTAGATTTAGTCCATTCTCACTGTGCGTATCAACAACTGTATGCTTTGAAAAAGAGTAATTACCCGGTGTATCAGTAGCGGAACCTATGAAATCGACAGAGATTTTTTCAGCAGTTAAACCGAAAGCGATCTCTTCTATGAAGGATCTATAGTGTTGATCGAGCCAGTCTGCGAAAAATTTGGTTGGTGCTTTGATTGTAAGAGTATTCTCAACAAGACTGAACTCTTGTGTGCTATCAAACCAGGTAGAATAGGTTTGTGGATCCACCTGGTCTTTCACTTCAGTTAGAATTTGTTTCCACAATCCAATGGATTCAGCCATAACACATTATCAACCTTTTATATTACTGATTACAAGCCAGATACAAAACTCACCCAAATGTTATCCACAAACTTATCAACATTTTACAAACATTAGCAATTTACAGGTACTGAGAGAGATACAGGAAAAAATACCGTTAGAACAATTTGGTTATCCACATTTTTGTGAATTTCACACCTTAAAATTTTTTTCAAAAAAGGGGCATTTTGAGAACTCCTGTCAACAAAAACTTAGTACCTACATAAGAATAACATAAAACGTTAGGAAAACCGTTATTCAGAAACTCGAGCAAAATGAAAATAATATCTTCTTGTTTCTTGAGTTGTGCCCCCTGAAAAGGTTCGTAAAACTTGACATTCGTGAGTACAAAAAAGCAAATTAACAAAAGAAAATTGTTATTAGTTTTTAAAAGAAATGAGCGAAAAAAAAAGCTGGCATGTATTAATTACGAGCAATTCCTCTAATGGAGTCAGAGACCTTCATTTTTCAAAAACCATCATCCTTTTTGTCCTAGTTTTTATCTCCCTATTTGTTATCACAACAGGCGTGATAACGTATTTTTTTGTCATCGGTGAGATAGACAGGCATGAACTGAAGGAGCTTCAGGCACACAATGTGAGACTCAAGACCGAGATGACAAGAATTAATGCATTGCTCGATACAATGCAGTTTGAACTGGAGAATGTTCAGCAAAGAGATAAAGAAGTACGAGACCTTGAGGGGCTTCGCTCGATCGATGATGATATTCGCCAGATGGGTGTAGGTGGTATTCAATATTTAGATTCAACATTTTTTTATGATGATAAGGAGCTTTTTGATATCCACAACAATGTCCTGAACAAGATCGATGCATTCTCACGACAATTAGAATTAGAAGAAACCAGTTTCTACGAAATTTCGAAATATCTAACGGTTAAGAATACGATCTATAATCACACGCCCTCGATCAAACCGACCTACGGAAGGATTTCTGAGGGATATGGATACAGGGTTCATCCCATCTACAAAACAAAACATTTCCATCATGGTGTTGATATAGCCAATAAACTAGGTACGGTTATTTATGCGACCGCAGACGGCAGGGTTATAGATAAAGGATTTCATGAAGACTACGGCTATTATCTGCTGATCGATCATGGATATGGATATAAAACTTTTTACGGACATTTCAGGAAACGATTTGTAGATATTGGTCAGGAAGTGACAAAATATCAGATTATAGGAGAAATGGGTTCGACCGGTACATCCACAGGATCGCACCTTCACTATGAAGTCCGGTTCTACGGAAAGAGTACCAATCCCATAAATTATTTCAACAAGAAAAAGTCTACGATCCACGTAGACAGGAAATATCTTTCATAACGATTTTCTCGTACATTGAAAAAAGCATTTATTTTTTGTAATAATAATTATATTGATTTTGCTATGGATTTTCCCCTTGATGGGACGCTTATTGCTGCTGACGGAGGAGCAGATTTTCTTCTGAAACAAGATAT
>JAFGDR010000006.1 GCA_016932035.1 Candidatus Cloacimonadota bacterium | reverse complement strand
ATTGAATACAATCCCCTTATCCTATACGGTACTCAGCTATCTTCCCACAAATCTTCAGGATTACGATATGCTGTTCATTACATTGGGACATTGGTGTTTTGGCTGAGGAACTACTCCTCCGGGCCAGGTTGGTCCAACAGAACAGCAGCAGATCATCGATTATATCGAATCAGGAAAATCTGTTTATATTGAGGGTATTGATGTTGCATTAAACCTGCAAGGAACAGATCTTTTTAATTATTTTGGAAACAATTTTATTGGTGATGGTGAATATTTCAATGTGCAATCTTTATCTGGAACTCCCGGCAGTTTTGCTGATCCAATAGATGTAAATTATCAATATGCAACAGAATCTGACTATGGCGTAGATGAACTCGGTGCAGCATCAGCAGGAGTTTGTGTTCAGTCGCAGGACGGCATAGGACGCGTAACCTACTGGGATGGACCGGATGGGTCATACAGAGCTATGATGAGCTCGGTCCTATTTGGTTCAATAATCGATGGTACCGGTGACAATACTAAAGCAGCTTTGATGTCGCGATATTACTCCTTTATGAAAATACCGCCTGTAAGTGTCGATCCACCCAATCAGTCAGATATGATATTGTTACGAAATCATCCTAATCCTTTCCAAACCGAGACATCGATAGCATATTCGATCCCTGCTGCAAATCGATCCTTAACACTCGAGATATTTGATATCAAAGGTAGATTGGTCAGACGTTTTCCATTACTCGATCAATCGGGAACTCTTATATGGGATGGAACAGATCAATATGGTGATGAGGTTTCGAGCGGTGTATATTTTTATCGATTTGATGGTGCTGAAAATAGTGTCCGAAAAATGATGTTGATGAAGTAACGAATCGATTAATTTTTCATGACCCCCAATAGAAATATTGGGGGCATTTTTTTTGTTAAATAATTTTAATAATTCATTAATAGTAAGATATTTATATAATATTTGACAAGAAAACCGACCATTCTAATTTATAAACAAATTTGCTGCAGTTTTTCGCTGGTTCTCCCAACCAGCATTTTTTGTATTCAATTTTGATAGTATGATAGATAAAAGTAACGTAAAGAAAAGTATCGATCGAATTTGCGATGAAACAGGTTTTCAGATTTATGACTGGAAACTGAGAAAGAAGAAGTATGCACACGATCTGGTCGTGTATATCACAAAACCAGGCGGCGTTTCCCTGGATGACTGCGAATTGTTCAGCAGAAAACTTGGCGATGACCTTGATATGAATGATGTGATCGAAACACGATATTTCCTCGAGGTTTCTTCCCCTGGTCTTGATCGTCCTCTTCATACATCCGAACATTTTTCTGGAGCAGTTGGCGAGTTTGTAAAGATTACGTTTGAGGATGACGAAAAAAAGTCTATCACAGTACGAGGTACATTGGTGTCATTTCAGGATAATATGCTTTTACTCGAAACCGAGATAAACGAAGAGGTTATGGTCAATTTGGATGCAGTTCAGAAAGCAAAGACTGTCTTCCAATGGCCAGACTCTTCATCAAAAACAAAAAAGACATAGAGGCAATTATGGCATTTAATTTAATTTCTATAATTGAAGAATTTTCGCGTTTGAAACAGATCGACAGAGAGAAGATTGCTGTGATCATCAAAGAGAGTCTTGAATCCACCCTGCAGAAGAAATTATCTGAAGAAACTGAACTCACGGTTGAGATCAATTTTGATGAGAGCGAAGTTATCGCTAAATTTGATGCAGTAGTTGTCGAAGAACCAACAGGCTATCTCGATGAGATCGTACTTGAAGAAGCCCAGAAAATCGATCCCGAAGCTGAAATAGGGGATGTGATCGGATTGACGATACCCGTATCCGATTTTGGACGTAAGACGATCCAGTCTGCACGTCAGGCGATCATCAATAGATTCAGAGAATCTGAAACCGAGAAGATCAAGGTCGACTATGAAAAGCAAAAAGGGGAGATCATCTCAGGTGCAGTTAAGAAAGTTGAGTATAACGGCTATATTATCGACATCGGATTTACTGATGCACTCCTTCCCACCGAAGAACAGGTTGAAACTGAATTCTATAAAGCCAATGACTTTCTAAAAGCGTATGTTGCAAGCATTCGTCAGTCAAAAAGCGGTGTAAGAGTCATCCTTTCCCGAAAACGTCCTGAATTCATTATAAAACTTTTTGAAAATGAAATACCTGAAATCGCTGACGGTATCGTTTCAATTAAGAAGATCGTTCGAGAACCGGGTTTCAGAACCAAAGTTGCCGTTACCAGTAATGACGAGAATGTCGATCCTTATGGAAGCTGTATCGGACCAAAAGGAATCCGTATAGAAGAAATCCGCAAGGAATTGCACGGCGAGCAGGTCGATATTGTCTTATGGAGCGATAACTGTGAAGATTTCATCAGAAATGCTGTTGGTCCTGAACTGGTAAAGAGAGTCTATCTTGCAGATAAAGGTAGGTTTGCCCAGATCATTGTAGATGAAGATAGCAAAAATATTGCAATTGGAAAGGGTGGTAAGAATATCAAGCTTGCTGCAAAACTGACCAATTACAAACTCGATGTGCTTCTCGAAGAAGAATATGAAGAGATCGCTGCAAATGAAAGGCGTATTACCAGTCCTATCTTTGATCTGGATGGTGTGACCGAGAAAGTTGGACGAATCCTTCATGAAGCTGGTTATACATCAGTGCAGGACATCCACCTTGCAACCATCGAGGAATTGACACAGATTGAAGGTGTGGGTGTCAAAACTGCTGAGAAGATCAAAGAATCAGCAAAATATTTTTAATGCCGAATAAAGCTTCGAAAAAAAGTCATGTACCTTTTCGAACGTGTGTGATTTGCAAAGAGAAAACTTCGCAGTCCTCGATGCATAGATTTGTAATACAAGATGGTAAGATCCTCTTTGATGAAAAAAAAAATCTTGAAGGAAGAGGATACTACTTTTGTGATAAGGAGAAGTGCAAAGCGTCACTGAGCTCATGGATAAAGAAAGCAAAGAAAAAGTAGCGAACCTGCTCCGGATAGCCCGAAAGGCAAAAGCTGTAGCGATGGGTAGGATAGCAGTTGAGAAAGCTATTAATAAAAAAGAGACAACACTAATCTTTGCAGGTAAGAAGGATAATAATTTCATGAGAAAACGTGCGAAGGATTGCTTGGCAAAAGGCATTATCGTATCCCATCTATTTGATGATAATGAATTAGGAGATATATTTGGGCGGCAAAAATTGACCCTTGTGGCAGTTATCGATAAAAACTTCACAAAGGGTATCAATGAGATTTTAGTAAATTAAAGGATATCTATGGATCAAATTAGAGTGTATGAACTGGCTCGCGAACTCAAGATCTCACCTCAAGCGCTGATCTCGATCTTGAAAAGTCTGAAGGTGAAGGTGAAAAGCCATATGAGTTACCTTGAAGATGATACGGTAACTCAAGTCAAGCAGATGTTCCAGGATCAAATGGAAGCTGCAAAGGCACGACAAAAGCAACGTAAAAACTATCAGCAGGAGCAGAGACAAAAACGCCTTGATAAAATTAAAAAAGAGGAAGAGAAGAAAGCTAAGCCTGAAGAGAAGACTGAGCCAAAGAAAAAATCCGAAGCACCAAGAGTAAAACCAAAGTATCCTACCTCCAAACAGCCCAAAAGAGAAAAAGCAGTTGAAAAAACGGTTGAGAAGAAGGAAAAAGCTGCTGAAAAGCCTGTAACAACTTCTCATAAGGATAAGGAAAAAGAGAAGCATAAAGAAGAAAAAGCTTATAGAGACAAGAAACAAAAAATCCTTGAAGAGAAACAGAAGAAATTCTTCGATCAACAGAAGATAAAAGGTAATATAAAAGCAACCTTAACAAAAGATCCAAAACGTAAAAAATATAAAAAAGAGAAAATTGAGGTCGAAGAAGAACATCAGAAGATCATTATTAGTGAATTTACATCCGTATCCGAGCTTGCAAAGATTATGGATAAGAATCCAACAGCTATCGTTGCAAAATTTATGGAATTGGGTAAAATGGTTACTATCAACCAACGTTTGGATAATGAATCACTTGTTATGATCTGCGATGAATTTGATTTTGATGTAGAATTCGAAGATCAATATGGAAAAGAAATCCTTGAAATCGATCAGGAAGAAGTTACCGAAGCTGATTTGACGGAAAGACCACCTATCGTTGTTGTTATGGGTCATGTCGATCATGGGAAGACCTCGATACTCGATTATATCAGAGAGGCTAATGTAATAGCTGGTGAAGCTGGTGGGATTACGCAGCATATTGGTGCTTATCAGGTCGAATTCAAAGGAAAGAAAATTACATTTATCGATACGCCTGGTCACGAAGCATTCACCGCTATGAGAGCAAGGGGTGCAGATATCACAGATATTGCTGTTATTGTTGTTGCTGCTGATGATGGCGTTATGCCTCAGACGATGGAAGCGATCGATCATGCAAAAGCCGCGGAAATTCCACTGATCTTTGCAGTGAACAAGATCGATAAACCAACTGCTGATCCTGAAAAAGTGAAAGTACAACTTTCCCAGAAGAATATTCGTCTACAGGGATGGGGCGGAGAGATCGAGTCTGTGGATTGTTCAGCAAAAACAGGTGAGGGTATCGAAGAACTTCTTGAGACAATATTGCTCGTTTCTGAAGTTGAAGAACTCAATGCCAATTATGACCAGAATGCAGAAGGTACAGTAATAGAAGCAAAACTCGATAGAGGAAAAGGACCTCTCGCAACAGTACTGATACGTAATGGAGTTCTCAAACCGGGAGACATTATTATCTGCGGAGCACAGTACGGACGTGTCCGTCTTATGTTGGACGAAAGGCAGAATGAAGTTACCGAATGTCCACCTTCAGGGGTTGTACAGATTCTTGGACTGAATGGCGTACCTCAAGCGGGAGATACGTTAAATGTTGTGGATGATGAACGTAAAGCAAAGGATATTTGTGCTAAACGGCAGCAGGTGATAAGACAGCGTCAGATCGCAACAGGAAAGGGTGTTACCCTCGATAATATCTTTGATAAGATCCAGGAGAGTGAGATCACATCGCTTAATCTCATCGTAAAAGGTGATACTGACGGTTCGGTTGAAGCTGTGTGTGATGCTTTGCAGAAGATCAGGAATGAAGAGGTCGGTGTAAATGTTGTTCATCGTGGTGTGGGTGGTATTGTTGAAGCTGATATCGATCTTGCAACTGCATCAAAGGCGATCATCATCGGTTTCCATGTACGACCAAACGCAGAAGCTCGTAATGCTGCTGAAGCAAACCAGGTAGAGATTCGTCTCTATGATATCATTTACGAAGCAATCGATGAAGTGAAGAAATCACTCGAAGGAATGCTCGCTCCCACGATCCGTGAAGAACATCTCGGAACTGCAGAAGTTAAAGAAATATTTAAAATTTCTAAAATCGGAACAATTGCCGGCTGCATGGTTACAAAAGGCAAGATTACAAGTACAGCACTTGCAAGACTTTTCCACGATGATATCAAAGTTTATGAAGGATCAATTGAAAGTCTAAGACGATTCAAGAATGAGGTCAAAGAAGCTACCGAGGGACAGGAATGCGGAATTTCCATTGTTGATTATAATGATATCAAGGTAGGCGATGTAATCGAAGCATATATTAAAGTTGAGGAAAAGAAAAAATTAGAAATTTAGACAATGCCTGTAAAAAGCGTTATTGTGAATCTTTATCTTCCGACATCACATTCGCTCAAAAATAAGCGAAGTATTGTTCAGAGTATTATAAAAAAAGTTAGAAATCATTACAATGCATCTATTGCAGAGATCGATGGACTTGATAAATGGCAATCTGCCGGAATTGGCATTTCGGTCCTTTCAAACGACCTTATCATCGTAGAAAAAACGCATCATGAGATTATTTCATTTATTGAGAACATTTATCCCGAAGTGCAAATACTTGGAGTTCAGGATTACTATTGATGCAGCAACATAGAATCGAACGTCTTAACAAATTGCTTTTTCAGAATATTTTAAATATTGTGCATTATGAACTTCATGACAGTCGCGTTCAGGAAGTGAATATTGAATATGTGATCGTCTCTCCTGATATGAGGGATGCCACAGTGTATTTTTCTTTACCAGATGAGAGTAAAAAACTTGAAGCTCTTGATGGCTTGAATAAGACATCAAACGTTATAAGAAAGAGGTTGGCAGATTCGATAAATCTTCGATATACACCTCGGTTACACTTCAAGTTCGATACCAATGAACAACGAGCACAAATTGTAGAAGGTGTCATTGAGAAAGACAGATACAGATATGAATCTTAACGAATTTAAAGAGACCTTTTCGAAGTTAATTGGAAGTCATGATTCTTTTATTCTAACCACGCACGAAAACTCAGATGGAGATGGTGTTGGGGCTGAAGTTGCTCTAAGCTTATATCTTGAATGGTTTGGCAAGCATGTGAAAATAATCAACCATGATAAACCACCGACCAATTGTGAATTCCTTCATTTCGAAAGCAAAGTCTATACTGAAATCGATTCGATTGAAAAAGATACTCTTGTCATTATGATTGATTACAATGAAATCGACCGGATCGGCAAACGGTTGATTCCATTACTCACATCGGGTAACCAGATCATCAGAATTGACCATCATAAGAAGCCCGAGAAGATTGCAAGAAGTATCTCATATGTCGATGATACTGCATCCTCTACCTGCGAAATTGTGTATGATATCATTGAAGATGATCTTACCAAGTTTCCCTCAGATATTCAGCAAAAAGTAGCCCTTGCTTTATATGCTGGTATCATCTTCGATACAAATAATTTCGCTAACAAAAATGTTTCATCCAGAACCTTTGAAGTATGTTCTGAGCTCGTAAGGTATGGTGCTGATAATAATCTGGCATATAAAAAATTATTTGAAAACAGGATTACCCAGGAGTTGAAGCTTCTCGGTGAGACTTTAAGCAGTATTGAAGAATATAACGATGGGAAAATAGTGATGTACACAACAACTCAGAGAATGCTGAAAGACTGTGGGCTTTCTGTCGAAGTAACTGAGGGATTCTCAAAGGATGTTAAGCCAACGAATGGGAGAGAGATTGTTATATACATTCGCGAAACCGGGAAAAATACATTTCGTGTGTCTTTGAGGTCAGAGCACAGAGATGTACAGAAGATTGCAGAACATTTTGGAGGTGGAGGACACCTTCTGGCATCAGGTTTCAGAGCAAAAATGACAATAGAGGATTTGAAGTCTGAATTGCTGACAGTTCTCACATAAGTCATGAACGGTGTTATATTGCTCAACAAACCTGAAGGTATTACATCATTTGATGTGATCAGGACGCTGAGATCGATAACAAAGATTAAAAAAATAGGCCATGCAGGCACGTTAGATCCTTTTGCAACTGGATTACTTATTGTATGTATAAGCCGAGAAGCTACCCGACACATCAATACATTTTCTCAACTTGATAAAACATACACTACGGTTTTGAAATTGGGAGACAAGACAGATACCGGAGATCGTGAAGGAAAAATAATCGAAACAAAACCTGTACCCTATTCTGTTGAACAAAATGTACAAACCGTGTTTTCTTCATTTATTGGTGAGATCGATCAAATTCCTCCTCAGTTTTCAGCGATAAAAAAGAACGGAGTGCGGTTATACAAAACTGCAAGAAAAGGGATATCAATAGAAGTTGAACCTCGAAAAGTAGTAATTCATTCACTAACATTTAGATCATATCATAAGCCATATCTTGAGTTTAATACATCAGTCTCGAAAGGAACATATATACGATCATTAGGTGAAGATATTGCGAATAAATTGAATACAGTTGGACATCTTACTGAACTAAGAAGGGATTCTATTGGTCCATTCACACTGGAAGAAGCAATAAATCTCAATGATCTTACCGATCAAAATATTGAAATGTTCATCAGACCTGTTGAAAATTTCATTAACCGGGTTCAGCACTTTACTTATGAAAAATCTGCATAAGATTAAGAAGCACTTAATCAATCCAGTTGTTACGATTGGAACCTTTGACGGGGTTCATGTTGGGCATAAAGTGCTTTTGGAAAGAGTGATTGAGCGCACAAAAGCGTTGAATGGCGTTTCTGTTGTTATTACCTATCATCCACATCCGATTGAGATATTAAAGAAAAAAGTGTATCCTTTCCTTCTCACAGAAAAGGTGAAAAAGGAACAGTTCCTTAAAGAGTATGGGATCGATTATGTGCTCTGGCTGGATTTCGATATCAATCTTGCGCATTTGAGCCCTGCAGAATTTATCAGAGATCATCTCTGTAAAGGGATTGGTGCTAAAAAGATAATTGTGGGGTATGACTGGCATTTTGGAAAAGGTCGTGCAGGAGATTATCATTTACTAAAAGAGCTTGAACCTGATTCTTGTTATCGTGTCGAAATGGTTGATGAGGTCTTCATTGATAACGAGATCGTATCAAGTACTGCGATAAGGAAATATCTGAGTGAAGGTAATATCCAAAAAGCAAACAAAATGCTTGGTCGAGAATACTGCATCATGGGAACTGTTGAAAAAGGCAACCAGATCGGAAGAGAGTACGGATATCCCACGATCAATCTGAAACCTTGTGAAATCCGTAAGTTGTTTCCCGCAATTGGTGTCTATCTGAGTCGTATCAAATACGAAAATAAGATGTATTGGGGACTTACAAATGTGGGCACACGACCCACGATCGATAAAAATAATCGACAGAAAAGTCTCGAAACGCATATCTTAGATTTTAATGATCATATATACGAAGAGGATTTTGAGGTATTATTTGTACAGAAGATCAGAAATGAACGTGCCTTTGAGTCAATCGATGCGCTGGTAGCTCAGATTAAAAAAGACGAGTTATTCGCTCGTAACATAATTGGGAGTATGAACCATGAGTAATTGTGCTATCCTTACTGCTGCTGGGAGCGGTCGAAGAATGAACTCCCCTAAGAAGAAGCAGTTTATTGAAATTGGGGACAAACCAATCATTCTGCATACGCTTGAGACGTTTGTGAAAGCGCAGGTTTTTGAACAAATTATCATTACCTGCCCAGTTTCAGATATTGATTTTTTACAAGAGTTGCTTTTTACATTCTATGATTATGATGATAAGGTAATTTCAATCATAGCTGGTGGAAAAAGACGGCAGGATTCAGTATATAATGCTCTCCAAATTCTTGATGATAACACAGAGATCGTATCAATCCATGACAGTGTCCGCCCTTTTGTGAAAATTTCAGAAATCCTCGAAAGCATCGACCTGGCAAAGCAACATGGTGCTGTTACCCTAGCCCATCCTGTAAAAAATACGATCAAAGAAGTCAAAGACAGCAAAGTGATTAGGACGTTAGACAGGGATTTGCTCTGGGAAATTTACACACCCCAGACATTTACATTTGCTGAAATAAAGAAAGCGCACAGATTAGCGAAAGAAGAAGATATCTCAGTACGGGACGATGCTGAATTGATAGAGAAAATGGGGCAGCCTGTCTATATTCTCAAGGGAACTTCCTTAAATATTAAAATCACTGATCCCTTCGATCTGATCTTGGCTGAATTACTCATTAAGGAGGTGTGATGAAGATCGGATTCGGATATGATGTTCATCAATTAGTCAAAGGTAGAGAACTTATCCTTGGAGGAGTACATATTCCCAATGAGAAAGGTCTGTTAGGTCATTCCGACGCAGATGCACTTATTCATGCGATCATAGACAGTCTTCTTGGTGCGGCAAATCTTGGGGATATTGGAATGCATTTTCCAGATACTGATCAGGCTTACAAAAAAATTTCAAGTATTATCCTGCTTAAAAAAACCAAGCATCTTCTTCAGGAATCAGGTTATAAAATTGTGAATATAGACTCAACCATTGTTCTTGAAAAACCAAAACTAGCACCTTATCTTCCTGAAATGAAGGAGATTATCGCTGCCAAACTTGACATAGAAAGCGCACAAATCTCGATAAAAGCTACTCGTGAAGAAGGAATGGGATTCGTGGGAAACAGCGATGGCATAAAGGTTTTCGCTGTATGTTTGATAGAAGAATCAAATACATGATTAGAAAAACAGAAAAATTAGATATACTCATTACACAAGCAAGTCAGCTTGTAACAGCTGCTTCACCTATTCCCAAAGTTGGTTCTGATCTTCAAGACATAGGGTTGATCGAGGATGGGGCGGTTGGTGTTAAAGATGGAATAATTGTCTTCTTTGGATCAAGCAACGAAGCAGAACGATCATTCACTGCAGATAGAATTCTCAATGCTTCCGGTAAAGTTGTTATGCCCGGTTTCATCGATCCTCATACACATCCTATCTTTGTTAAGACGCGTGAAAACGAATTTGAGATGCGTTTGCAGGGAAAGTCTTATAAGGCAATTTCCCAAACTGGCGGTGGTATCCGTGCAAGCATTCATGATGTGAGAAATGCATCGATGGATGAGCTTGTTGAACTCGGATTGAAACGTATAAATAAAATGCTTTCTATGGGAACCACAACGATTGAAGCTAAAAGCGGCTATGGTCTCACCACAGAATCAGAAATTAAAATGCTTAAGGCAATTCAAAAGATAAATGAACTTTCTGCAATGGAGATTATTCCGACATTTCTGGGAGCTCACGAATATCCTGACGAGTACAAAGATGATCATGAAGCATATCTCGATATTCTCATCAATGAAATGTTACCAGCGGTAAAAGAGCAGAATCTTGCAGAGTATTGTGATATCTTTTGTGAAGAGCATGTTTTTACAGTCGATGAATCCAGAAGAGTTCTCAAAAAAGCAAAAGAACTGGGATTCAAGGTCAGGTTCCATGCTGATGAACTCGAACCGATTGGCGGTGCTGAACTGGCAGCTGAAGTGAATGCTGTAAGTGCAGATCATCTCGTAGCTATTTCTGACAAAGGTATACAAAGGTTGAAAGAAGCACGTGTGATTCCAATTCTTCTTCCTGCAACAACCTTCAGTCTTGGATTATCCCATTATGCTCCTGCCAGAAAGATGATCGAAGCTGGTTTACCAATAACACTTTCGACCGATTTTAATCCTGGTTCATGCAACTGCGACTCTCAACAGCTTGTTACAAGTATAGCCTGTCTTCAGATGAAAATGCTTCCCTCAGAAACAATCAATGCGATTACGATAAATGCTGCTTTTTCTCTTGAGAGAGGTGATATTATTGGTTCAATTGAGATTGGTAAACAAGCTGATATAATAATTCTGGACATACCGAGTTACCAGTATTTACCTTATCACCTTGGAAGCAGTTCAGTTGTAACAGTAATAAAAAAAGGTATAATTTTAAATAATTAGATGGATACTATAATGAGAAGAAAAATTTTATTATTGATCATGATTTGCATGATTCCTGCAATTTTGTTAGCCCAGTCCAAGTCAACAATTCCACAAGCATCTTTCGATATGATCCAATACAATGTATCAGTTGTTGGAAATGTTCGTTATCCGGGAACATACGTGCTTTCTGCAGACCAAAGAGTATTCGATGCCATCAAGCGTGCAAACACGTATATCGATGAATATGGAAACCCCCATTTTAGTCCTCTTGAAAATTCATCCACGAGAAACATTAGTCTTCAAAATAAAAAAGGCACTATCATAATTGATATTGAGCGATTTCTTAGGTATGGAGATGAAAAACATAATCCATATATTACTGATGGGGATCTCATAGTTGTTCCAGCAATCCAGGAAAAAGTATTTATATCAGGTTCAATTAATAATGGGGGTGAATTTGAGCTCGTTAATAACGATCACCTCTTGGATATCATTATGCTTTCAATGGGTTTTTCTGATGATGCATATCTGGATTCTGTCGAGGTTGTTAGATTCATTAACAATTCATCAAATACAGAAAAGGTTTTCGTAAATTGTAATAAGATATTAAACGATCCTGCAAGTGCTCAGAATATTCTTTTGAGAAATGATGATCGTATCTATGTAAGAGCAATACCTGAATTTCACAGGCGTGAAGGTGTCACAGTAAGTGGCGAGGTTGTGTATCCAGGCGGATATGCTATCGAAAATGGAGTTACGACATTATATGATATTTTAGTTCAGAGTGGAGGTCCTACTGAAAAAGCTGATCTCCAAAATGCATATGTGCAAAGAAAGAGCAGTGAAGATGTTATCGATACTGAATTTGAACGTCTTAAGAATATGTTAGTTGAAGACATGACCACGCTTGAATATGAATATTTCAAAACAAAGTCACGAGAGAAAAGGGGGAAGTTTGCCACTGACTTCAATAAATTGTGGTTTGAAAATGATCCTGAGTATAACTTCTTGCTTAAGACAGGGGATTTTATTTACATTCCGGATAGAACAGTGACAGTTACCGTGTCAGGTCAGGTGAAAAATCCTGGATTGGTTACCTATATCCCAGGTGAAAATTATCAATATTATATTGATAAAGCTGGTGGATTTGCGTGGCAAGCTCGAAAAGGGAAAATCCGTGTTATTAAGGCAAACTCAGGTGAATGGCTGAAACCGAAAGAAACGACTCCAATAGAGCTTGGTGATATGATTTTCATCCCGGAGAAACCGGATGTTGATTATTGGCAACTTACAAAAGATATCATGAGTATTGCTGCACAGATTGCAACGGTTATCATTGTTGTGCAGAATGCCGTGAAGTAAATAATGTAGAGGATTTATGGAAGCACAAGATTCAAATATCAAAGATTTTTTTCACATTCTCTGGAAACACAGAAAATTTGTTATTCTTTTCGTTCTCATTGTTGCTATCATTACTGCAGGTATAAGTCTTATACTACCCAAATGGTACAAAGCAACTGTTGTTATACTTCCTGAACAAAGCGAAGGGGGAGATATGGGTGGACTTGCAGCAAATGCTTATCTAATGGGCTTTGGGAATATATTTGGTGGAAATGACAATCAAATGAGATTGCTAGCACTCTTCAAAAGCCGCTCATTACTCCTCGCCTTAAATGATCAATTCGACTTTGAATCTAGATATAATACAAAAGGTCTTGATAAGACACTCCAGAAGCTGAGGAGTAATATCTATATAAGTGCAATGGAGGAAAACCAAATTGCTTTTTCTATACTATCACGAGATCAAGAACAGGTTGCAAATATGGCTAATTTTGCATCTAATTTTGTTGATGATCTCAATATTCATCTCACCATTAACAGGGCGAAATTTAATAGAGAATTTGTGCGTGAACAGCTCCTTCTGATGGAAGATAGCTTAAGAAAAGCAACTGTGGAATTTACATCGTTTAAAGAAAAGAATAATATAATCAGTCTTCCTGATCAAGTATCATCAGCAATACTACAAGCAGCTGAAATCCAGGCTACAATAAAAGAATCAGAAATTGAGTATGGGCTAAAAAAAGATTTGTACGATGAAACAAGTTTAGAGTTAATCACGCTGAAATCTAGAATTAATCTTTTAAAACAGCAATATGATGAGTTCTACGCTGTTAATGTTGAATCCCTTTTTCTTGATATGGATGCAATTCCTCAGTTAGAGAAAGAATATGCTGAGAAACAGTGGAAGGTCGAGTATTACAAGCAGATGCTTGAGTTCCTTGGTCCACAATATGAAAAGGCAAAGATCGAAGAGGCCAAAGATGTGCCCACTTTCCATGTGTTAGACAAAGCGATGAGACCGGATAGACGAGATAAACCGCGACGTGCAGTAATGGTTTTAACATATTCTTTCGCAGCATTTCTCTTTTCGATTATCTATATTATTATCAAAGAACGCTTTTAATTCTGTCTTTTAAATAGATATCTGATCATTTCGCAACAATAATGAAAACCTATGGTAAGATAAGCACTCTTTCACTATTCAAGATACTTACTAATGTAACTGTATTAGCCATAACTGTCATTCTCTCAAGAAATATTGAACCGGGCGTTTATGGATTATTTAGAAAGTTGCTTGTTTATTTCCTTTTCTTTTCTAAGCTCATGACCCTGGGATTTCCTAACTCTATCCTAAAATATAGTAAGAATAACGATATTCCGTATAATAAAGATCTTATCTCAAGAAGTATAATTTCCATTAGTCCTGTTTTAGTAGGAATCCTCATTATTAGCATATGTGTATTAGTGTTTATTGGTAAGTTATCATATCTTGGCCTACTCGTAGTCTTTATACTCCTGGTATACCTCAATATGGCTGAAAGTTCATTTATGGTTGTCAATCACCCGATCCTTTCAGGTCTATTTTCATTCTTTTTGAAAGGAGGTTTATTTCTTGTTCCAGGCTTACTTTTATTAGCAACAAATAATACAGTTCTAACTTTCAATTTATCAATAATTTACTTATCAATTGTACTAATATGTTTTCTTATTATTGTGGGATTTCAAATAAAAAAATCATATAATCTCGATATTTCGCTAAAAAAACATTTCAGATTCTCGGCTACTGTTTGGTTTGCTTCTCTTGCTGGAGCTGTTTTTTTACAAAGTGATAAAATCATAGTATCCTTACTCAAGGATAATGCCACGTTTGCTATTTTTTCAAATGGTGCTTTTGAAATACCTGTAATAGGTATTATTAATGGAGCAATTTTCATTTCAATCACACCCACTCTTTCTCAGTATTTTGCAGAAGGCAAATTAGATAAAACCGCACAACTCTGGAAAAGGGTATCGCAAAAATGCATGCTTATTCTTTTACCTGTTTTTTCTTTTTTTGTATTTAGAAGTAAAGACGTGATGGTATTACTTTTTTCAGAATATTATATAAAAAGCACAGGAATATTTCTTCTTTACCTTTTCTTCATTCCGCTAAGAGTATATATATTTTCTGGAATACTAATGGCAACTGACGAACAGGGGTATTATTTCAAGATAGGTATGATTGCTGCAATTATAAATGTAATTTTAACATATATTCTTGTCCGATTTATTTCGATATATTTTGCTCCAATTACTACTCTTACAGTAACGGTATTTATGGACATATTGTATTTTCGTAAAGTCGGGAAAGTATGCAATAAAAAAATCAGAGAAATATTTATTTATAAGGAAATCGTTGTTGTATTACTTATTTCTCTCATTCTCTCGTTTGCAATTCAAAAATTTATCTTCATTGATAATGAATATATGAACATTGTCGTAAATTTTGTAGTCTTCAGTCTATTGATAATAATGTCTTATATTGCGCTGAAGTATGTCTCAATAAAGAAAATATGCAAACGTATATAATATTGTTATCGTTACTTTTTCTCGGCATTAATATCACTCTTTTAATTAGAGAGGCGCATCAGCGTCCTGTCAATCCATTGATATTCGTGCTTATTCCTCACATTTTTTCTTTTAATATCTCTCCTATTGTATTTACATTGACTAACTTTTATCGAGGCCATCATTTTTTCCCATTAGAGATGGATCCGGTTTTATTGAAAGCGTTAATTTTTGCTAACCTGGGTTTGTACTCACTTATTGCCGGCTATAAACTCATAGGGAATAAGAGTATTACCGGAATTATGCGTATCCTGTCTCCCAAATTTGAACAAACCAAAAAAGATATATCACCAATTTATCTTTTGCTTCTCTTCTTACTTGGTATTACAGGTATTGTTCTGTTGTATAAAAACCTTGATTATTTAACGTTATATTTTCAGTATATTTCATCGAGAATACTTCTCCGTTCTGGTACTGGTTATTATTCACTTCTTGCTAATCTTATGATTGTATGTGCTTATGGAGTTTTTGTATATTATTATTCGAAAAAAAAGAAACTCAATTTATGGGTTCTTCTTCCACCTCTTATTTTAGGATCAGCGTTCCTTCTGATTTCGGCAACACGATTACGATTAATACTATTGTTTGCAACAATATTTGTTTCATCTAAGTTGATAAAAAAGAAAAAATTTGTGAATGCTAATACAATTATTCTTATGGTTGGAGCTATTGTTATTATTTTTTCACTTGGCATAATTCGATCTGCTGATTTTTCAGATATGAACAATTTCTTCCAGAATAATCGAGATCTCATCCAGGAAAGAACCGGCGAAACACTGAAATATATGTTCACAAAAGATTTTGGTCATATGGATACACAGATTAGTATTTACGAGCGATACCCGAAATGGTTTAGTCATCTTTATGGAAAAACATACCTTGCGTTCCTTGCTATGCCAATTCCACGGAGTGTATTTCCGGGGAAACCAACCGGTGCAGGTCCCATTATTGCAAACGCTATCGAGCCAGGAAAATGGAGTTTGAATAGAAAATTCTCAGTTTCGTACACACCTACGATGTTCGGTGAGTTGTATATGAACTTTGGGTTGATAGTTTCACTACTTGTCATGTGTCTTATCGGATTCTTATATAAGAAAATCTATTGCTCATTTCTTAAAGTTGCACATGAACCGCTATCTGTTTTCCTGTATGTGATCTTTTTGCTTTACTTTGTAATGAATTGTTATTTTAACGAATTTGTTGGTGGTTTCACCTATTTCTTTGAGATATTTATTTCTCTCTTCATATTCAAGTATTTCCTGAATTATAGAAAGACAAATGCAGAGTAACAAAGTTCTTTTTATTCGTTCGCTGAATTATCAAATCCCTCCACGTATACCAAGAATGATCACTGTGCTCAATGAAATCAACTTCAAACATGAAGTAGTATACTGGGATAGGACAGGAAATGGGAACGCTGATGATAATATACATGCGTATAGGTCAAAGTCTGGGAACAAAGTAACTAAAATCCTTGGGTGGTTTTTATTCTTATTAAAAAGTATCCTTAATACCTCAGCATGCATTATACAACCAAGTAATCTTGATTCAGCATTTATCCCAATGTTATTAAAAACTTTTAATAAGTATAGAATCATATATGATATACGTGATTCTTTTGCATATACTCTTGGACTGAAAAATCGGTTTATGATTGGATTCATTCGATCGATTGATAATTTATTTATGTATTTTGCAGACGAGATACTTATCTGTGATGAAGCGCGTATACAATATATAAAAGGAAGAAAAAACAGAGAGAAAGTCTCCATAATTATGAACGTTCCTCAAGAAATTAATGTTCAGAAGGATTATACAAAAAATAAT